>JAITDF010000548.1 GCA_031282705.1 Opitutaceae bacterium
CGGCGCGCGTGGCGCCGCGCCACTTGATGCCGCACCAGAACGCGGCGGCGATGACGGCGTTGAACTCCCAGAGGAATTTCAACATGTCGAGTATCGTGGCGAACGCCGTGCAGAGCAGCGCCGCGCCGGCACTCTCCGCCGCGCTCATCACGCGCCCGACCATGAGGTAGTGGCGCTCGCCGCGGCCGGGGAAGAGCGGCTCATAGACGTTGCGCGTGAACAGGCCCGCGGCGGAAATCATGTGCGTGCTCGCGGTGGATTGCAGCGCGGAAAACAGGCACGCAATCATCAGCCCCACCAGCCCGAAACCGAGCCCGCCGAGCAGGTCGCGCGTGGCGTGGCCCCAGACGAGATCGGGGTCGCGCACGCTGTCGTGATAAAGCGCGAAGGCGAACAGCCCCGTGACGCCCCACAGGACGGTGCACACGCGCTTCAGGTAGTTGCCCGCGGTGCTGCCCACGCGCGCGGTGAACTCGTTGCGCGCGGCGGCGTTTGACGTGAACTGGTTGGCCTGCACCGCGACGTTGAGCGTGGCCATCACCGACGCGGCGATGACGAAATACCACGTGAAATCGGAGTTCGCCGCCGAGCCGAACACCTCGAAGAAATGCCCCGGCAGCCGCTGGTGCAGCGCCGTGAAGGCGTCGTGCAGGCCGGCACCGCCGGAGAGCGTGTTGAGCCTGGCGATGGAGAAGGGCAGCAGCAGCACCGAGAGCACGAGAATCAGCATGCCCTGCAACATGTCCACCCACACCGCCGCCTCCAGTCCGCCGAGGCAGCCGTAGAGAAAGATGACGGCGACGAGGAACCACACCAGCCAGGTTTCGTTGATGGCGGAAAACTCGTGGCGCGGCTTGAGGTCGCGCAGCCGGTCGAGCTCCGCCTGCTCCGCGGGCGCGAGCGGCGCGCGGGCGCTTTGCGCGCCCAGCCCGTCGAGGCGGACGGCCTGCGCGCGCTCGGCCAGCTCGGCGGCGGTCAGCGCGCTTTCCTGTTTCAGCGTGATGCCGATGACGGTGACGCTCATCGCCTTGAATCCGAGGCCGATGGTCGCGACGAGGAGAAAGCTGGCCATGACTGAATAAAGCATGGCCATCGCGCGCGAGTTGTAACGCTCGCGAAAGAAGTCGCCGAAGGTGAGCAGCCTCATGCGGCGATACCACGGCGCGGTGAACCAGTAAAACGGCGTCGCCCACAGCAGCAGCAGCGCGCTCCACACGCCGCCGGCGCCGTTGCGGTAGGTGGTCGTGACCGTGCCGACCGCCGTGTCGCTGCTGGTGGCCTGCCCGAACGTGGAGAAAATGTGCAGCAATTTCCCGAAACGCCGCCCGCCAAGAAAATAATCCTCTTGGTTCTTGATGCGCAGCATCGCCACCACGCCGATGACGACAATCGCAAGCGAATAAATGACGATGACGGCAATATCAATGGTTTGAAGTCCAAACATGGCGGGGCGTTTCTCAGTTTTTCAGTGCGGGTTTTTATTTGATAAACACCGGAAGCCCGGCGCCGTCCTTGACACGCAGGGGGATGTCTTCGGCGGACTGCGCGCGTTTCCCGCCGATCACGATGTTTTCAAACGAGACCCCCGTGATGCGCCCCCCGTCGCCGAGCCCTTCGAATGACGACGGCTGCGGCGCGGGCGAGAGCGCCTGGAAATCCTTTATCACTATGTTTTCTATCACGCCGGGCCGTGAGATTTTCCGGCGGCGCAGGCGGACGCGAAACATGAAAAAGCGCTCGTTGTAATCGCCGCCGATGGATTCCACCTTGTTGTTTATAATCCGCATGTCGCCGATGCGCCCGCCATCGCCGCTCCAAAGCGCCAGAAAACGATCGGCATGGATGACGTGGTTGTTGCTGAAATCCATGTCGTGCAAATCCTCGATGGTCTCGTCGCCGACCTTGAGCGCGCATTTTATCGTCCAGATCACGTTGCCGCGCATCACCAGGTCCCGGCACGGCCCCTGCCGTCCCATGTAGCCGGTGACCTTGGGCGTGAAGGCGTCGTCTCCGGTGTAGATGAACGCACCCTCGACCAGCACGCCGCGCGAGGCGTCGATGTCCACGCCGTCGGTGTTCGTGACCACCGCCTTGTGGACTTTCTCCTTCGGGTCGAAACCGCCGCGCAGATCGTTGACCAGTTTGAAATTTCTCATGACGACGCGCTCGGAGTCGAGCAGGTGCAGCGACCACCGGGCGGAGTCGCGGAAGAAAACATCCTCGACCAGGACGTCGCCGGCGCCCGCCGTGCGCAGGAGTTTTATATTGGCTTTCGGGTTGAGCGTGCGGACGGCGTGACCGTTGCCATCAATGATGCCTCGTCCGCCGATGCGGACGTTGCGCGCGTTTCCAATGAAAATAAACGACGAGTCGCTGTTCGCCTGCGGCGGAAAATCGGTTGCGTTGAAATCCACCTGAGACTGCAACAACGCGCCGTCCGCAAGATGGAGGAAAACATTGCTCTTTAATTTCAACTGGCCGGCGACATGGCGCCCGTTGGGAACAAACAAAATCCCGCCCTCCCCGCCCGCCTGCGCGGCGGTGTCGTCAATGGCTTTTTGTATCAACGCCGTGACCGGCGCCGCCGGGTCCCGGCCGGGCGGCAGGTAGGCCGACAAGTCGATCACACGCGGGTCGCCTGGGCGCGGCGCGCCGGCCGCCTCGGGCGGGTCGGCAAAAATGATCAACGGCTCCAGTTTGTCAACGCGCACAAAATAGCTTCCCGCGCGCCCGATGTTGAACGAAAGCGTTTTCCCTTTCTTGAGGACGGTCCGCTTGCTGTTCATCGGGCTGACGCGCGCGTCGCCGATTTTTTCCGGCGTGGTGACGCTGATTTCCGCCGGGCCGTTTATAATGAATCGCGAATAGCTGACATCGCCGAATTTCACCACAGGCGCCGGCGCGCCGTTGACCGTGAGCGCATAAACAGCGCACGGGGTGTCGCCGGGCGTGGGCGTGTATAAACGCACACCGGCGGCGTCCGCGCCATGAAGCGCGGCGCCGGCGGCCAGACTCAGAAGCAGGCAGGGAAGGAAAGGACGGAATCGTGCAGGAGGAGTTTTCATGGTGACTGTTTTCAGGGCGCTGTGAAAAACCATGTCTCACGCGGAGGCGCGGAGAACCAAGTAGGGCAAGCGTCCCGCTTGCCTGATTGAAGTGTAGGGCGAGCGTCCCGCTTGCCTGGCGGGAGCAGGATGCTCCCGCCACTTTGGGGCGGCGCGCTTTGCGCGCCGTCTGGCAAGCGGGACGCTTGCCCCTACTTCCCAAACCGGCAAGCGGGACGCTCTACGTTCCAATCTGGCAAGCGGGACGCTTGCCCTACTTTGGCTTTTCAATGATTTCATGTTGTTTTTTTGATTCTTCAACGTGCCTTAAGCGAAGCAACGCCTCCAAGAAATAGTAGTCGCCATAATTCAGGGGGGCGTTGACTTCACTGTCACGATGCCGGAACCCGGTGGCCTGTTTCAGGATGAAACCCCCGTTTTCGCCGACGGCGGCCCTGTATTTCTCCGACGAAAGGGCATGGAGCTGCGCCCGGGCGATCCGAATATAATGTGCCGCCAGGGCGGAAGCGGAATAACCGCTTAACTCAATCAGCGCCGAAGCCATGATCGCGGCGGCGGATGAGTCACGCGGCGCGCTGTCCGCATCCGGAACATCAAAATCCCACAAGGGGATTTTGTCGCCGGGCAGCCGGGGATGGGTGAGGATGAACCGGGCAATGCGGTGGGCCTGATCGAGATAGACCTGATTCCGCGTCTCCCGATACATCATGGTATAGCCATAAAGCGCCCATGCCTGCCCGCGCGCCCAGGCCGACTCGTTGGCGTATCCCTGATAGGTTTCCTTCAGGATCGGGAGGCCCGATTCCGGGTCGTAATCAACGACATGATAACAACTGCCATCCTGACGGAAATGATTGGCGAGCGTCCGGTGGGCATGGCTGACCGCGACATCGCGATACCATTGGACGCCGGTCTCGCGAAAGGCCCACATGAGCAGTTCGAGGTTCATCATGTTGTCAATGATGACGGGGAATTGCCAGCGGGTTTCGCCGAAATCCCACGAGCGGATGCAGCCCGCGGCGGGGTTGAAGCGGCGGCACAGGTTGCCGGCGCCCTTGAGCAAAATGTCGCGGTGCGCTTTTCCGCCGTCCAGCCGCAGGGCGTTGCCGTGGCCGCAATATAACATGAAGCCCACGTCGTGGGTGCCGGTCAGGCCGCAGGCGGCGTCGGTGCGCCGGGTGAACTCCAGGGCCAGGCGTCTCCATTTCGGGGAACGGGTGTATTCATATACATACCACAGGGCGCCGGGGAAAAAACCACTTGTCCAGTCGGTGGCGTCCACAGTGACAAGTTTTCCATTTTCAAATGTTCTTGGCAGTTTCCCCGCCGGGACTGCTTCCGCCAGCCGCTCGTATTGCATGAGCGCAAGTTCAAAATTTTCCTTGATGATTATATCAATGGAGCCTCGTCCGCCCGCGTCATTGGGAGGCGACAATAGCAGCAACATGAAGCCACCCACGGTTGTGACGGTCTTGCCGTGCATCCGCAATTGCTGGAAATCGCACGACACGCCGGTTTCTTTTTCAAAGTCAGCCGCCGTGCCAAAGCGCGCACTGACGATGTCCATTTCCGTGTGCCCGCGGGTTTGGCGAAAGCACCCGGCAAGAAACAATCCGGAGATGGCAACGGCGATGATAGCGGCCGCATAGATGGCGGAAAAAACCGGTTCCGCGCTGGAAACGTCGGAGCCGTTCCCGGTAAAAGTGAACGCACTGATGCCGGCGGTGACAATGCTCATGCCCA
>JAITDF010000551.1 GCA_031282705.1 Opitutaceae bacterium
GAACACTCGAATGCACAAGCGGCGGCGCCCGGAAGGGCGCCGCCGTTTTTTTCATGTCATGGCCGAAATGAATCCGCCCCACCCTGCCCCGCCGCCCGCCCGTTCCCGCCCGTTCCGTCCCGCCCCCTGCTCCGTCCCGCCGCCCGCGGATGCGATTCAAAATGATGCCGGGGCTTCCAGTGGTTGACCTGAACATCTGATCCTAAATTCCGCAGTTGAAACGAGAGTTCGTTTTTACCTGTCCCCAATTGCATTCCAATTGCCCGTTTGTGGCGACTGAAGTCGCCACGCCAAATCCGGCGACTGAAGTCGCCGCCCCGATTCTCTCCGCCACCGCGCCTTCTTCCGCCGCGCCTTCTTTCGGGGCGACGACTTTAGTCGCCGAAAGCGGCGGAGCCGTGCGTCCGGGCGACTTCAGTCGCCCGCTCCTCCCCAATCCGGTGCGCTGATTTTCAGCTGCGGAATTCAGGTTTTTTGGCCGCCTTCCAAACCGCCGGCACCTGCGCCCAATTTTTGGAGGCCCCCGTTTTTCGTATCGGCATTTTGCCGGACGGCCGCACGATGGGCGCGTTTTGAACAATCGGTTCCATCCCTGCCCGCCTTTCCGCCGCGCCGGCCATCCAGCATGATCCGCGTCCTCCAACGCCATATTCTTTCGTCGGTCCTTTTCGCCTCGGGCGCGGCGGTGGTTTTCACCACCGTCATCTTCGCCGCCGGGAATTTCATCCGGGAACTGCTCGCGCCGCTGCTTGACGGGACGCTGCCCGCCGCCGTCGTCCTCAAGCTCACCGTCCTCCTGCTGCCGTATGCGGCGGTTTACGCCGTGCCCATCGGGCTGCTCGTCGGGACCCTGCTGGTCATGGGCCGGCTGTCGGCCGACAACGAGATCACCGCGATGCGCGGCGCCGGGCTGAGCCTGTGGCAGATTTCCCGCGCGGTGCTCCTGTTCGGGCTCTGCGGCACGGCCTTCGCGCTCGTCATCAACTTCGAGCTCATGCCGCGCGCGCGCACGGCCTACCAGACCGGGATTGTCCGCGCCTTCCGGCGGAGCGCGTTCGACATCCTCGCGCCGAAAACCTTCATCCGCGCGTTCACCGGCGCGGTGGTTTATTTCAGCCGCAAGGAGGGCGACGAACTGCGCGATGTCTGGGCCTGGCAGCTCGACGGGCGGCAGCGCGTCACCCGCCTCATCCACGCCGAGGCCGCGACCCTGCGCATCGACGAGGACTCGGCGACGATGCTCATCACGTTTCGCAACACGACCATCGAGCAGCGCCGGGCCGGGGAGCCGGAGCGCCGCGACCGGCACGACGCCATCGCGTCGTTTGAGGAAACGAGCATCGACATCTCGCTGGCGCGGCTCTTCAACCCGCGCCGCGCCCGGCACAAGATCGAATGGCTGCCCACGCGGGAGTTGTTCGCCGAGTTGAAACGCGTCTCCGCGCCGGACATCCCGGCGCTGGAGCGGCTGAAGGTGTCGATGGCGGTGCAGGAGAAATGGGTCACGGCGCTGGCGGTGTTTTCGTTTGTGCTCCTCGGCATCCCGCTCGGCGTGCGCGCGCAGCGCAAGGAGACCTCGGCCAACCTCGGCATCGCGGTCGTCCTCGTGGTGGTTTACCACGTGCTCGGCAGCGCGGCGGGCGGTCTCGACCGGCACCCGGAATTGCATCCCGACCTGCTGATGTGGCTGCCCAACCTCCTGTTCATCGGCCTCGGCATCCTGCTCTACCACCGCGCGCAACGGGCCTGAGGCGGCGTGGAACGGCGCGGCGCAACGGCGCGGGGCGCGACGGCGGGGCGCGACAGGCGGGGGCGCGGCGGGGCGGGATTTTGGTTTTTCAAAACGCCCGCAATTGCGCCCGGAGGAAGGCCTTTTGCGTTCCTTTTGCTTTCTGCCTTTTATTTTTCCGGGAATCCCTTCAATCTGGCGGGCTCTTATGCCTATGAAAACGCCCATTCGTGTCGCAGTCACCGGCGCCGCCGGTCAAATCGGCTATTCGCTCCTGTTCCGCATCGCCTCCGGCGCGGTGTTCGGCCCCGAGCAGCCCGTGATTCTCCATCTCATCGAAATCGAGCCCGCCCTCCCGGCCCTCAACGGCGTCGTGATGGAGCTTCAGGACTGCGCCTTCCCGCTGCTGAAGGGCATCGTCCCCACCGCCGACCTCAACGAAGGCTTCAAGGGCGTCAACTGGGCCCTCCTCGTCGGCTCGGTGCCGCGCAAGGCCGGCATGGAGCGCAAGGACCTCCTCAGCATCAACGGCAAAATCTTCATCGGCCAGGGCAGGGCCATCGCCGCCAACGCCGCGCCCGACATCCGCGTGCTCGTCGTGGGCAACCCCTGCAACACAAACTGCCTCATCGCCATGAACAACGCCAGGCCGGTCCCCGCCGGGCGCTGGTTTGCCATGACCATGCTCGACCAGAACCGCGCCGTCACCCAGCTCGCCCTCAAGGCCGGCGTGGACACCACGGAGGTCTCCGGGCTCGCCATCTGGGGCAACCACAGCTCCACGATGTATCCCGACTACTTCAACGCCCGGATCGGCGGCCGGCCCGTGCCCGAGGTCATCAAGCACGAGCTCTGGTTCAAGGAAACCTTCATCCCCACCGTGCAACAGCGCGGCGCGGCCATCATCAAGGCCCGCGGCCTCAGCTCCGCCGCCTCCGCCGCCAACGCCGCCATCGAGACCGTGCGCAACCTCGTCAACCCCACGCCCGCCGGCCGCGTGTTCAGCGTCGCGGTTTGCTCCGACGGCAGCTACGGCATCGAAAAAGGCCTCATTTTCTCGTATCCGGTCGTGAGCGACGGCAAGGGCTGGAAAATCGTCCAGGGCCTCCCGCTCAACGATTACTCAAAGGAAAAAATCGCCGCCACCGAGAAGGAGCTCAAGGAGGAGAAGGCCCTGGTGGCCGACCTCCTCGGCTGAACCGGCGCGGGTTGGACATCCAGAAAACAATTACAACCTGACGTCGGGCAAAAATGCCGCGCTCAAGTTCAGTGACATTTATCATTCGTTGCATTGGCATCCCTGTCTTGGGATTGCCCGCCGTATGGTTTCTGAACTTGGCCGCCTTTCATTCCTGGTCTTCGTGGGGTCCGCCTGCGCCCAATCCAGAATGGCATGCCACGTGGAGCTTGAGATTCTTCCTCCTGTCACTTCTCTGCACGATCGGAATCTTTTGGCTTATATTCGGTCCGATGATCTTAAGAAAACTGAGGAAGAAAGTGCCTGACCAGGCGCCAGAGCCAGTTACTCACGGTGTCATGCCTTCTGCTGCGCAGGAGTCACGCCACCGCGAGTAATGGCTCGTCTTTAACGTTGCGCAAAATGGCCGTTCGAATCCCAGCGCTCGTCAGTTTGGCGGTTTGTCTCGCCGGCTGTTTCGCGCCGTCGCAAACACTCCTCATAGATGTCTCGCCGGGTTCCGGCGTGCCGACAGTGAAGAAAGTAAGCGCTGAAGGTGATATTCTCCGCGTCGAAGTAGTTCAGGACGGCGGTGTCATCTTCGTTGCGGGTATCGAGTCGAAGGTGATCAAGGGAGACGTGTATCTCAGAGCATGTTGACAAAATTCTATCGAGATAAAAATCGGCATTTTTTAAATGGAAAGCAATCTGAGCATGTTTTTTATCATGATGATATGCATGATGTTTTCTGCGGTATCATGCTT
>JAITDF010000018.1 GCA_031282705.1 Opitutaceae bacterium
GCCCCGGAGGTGGCGGAGACGTATTTCGACTTCCTTATTTCCAGCCTCCCCGCCCCCGCCAATTTCCAACCATGCGGGCGCGTGCTGAGGTGCTCGAAATACTCACGGGCGGGAGGCGCGGCATGAGGACGCTGCTGTTCATCGCCGCGTTCGCCGTGATGCTCCCAGTGCTTGGGGCCTGTGTAGTCCTGCACTTTGCGGGGCGCGTGGTTTTTAACGCGGCGGCGGCGGCGGTCGATACCATCCTGGTCGGGCTCGAACACCTGCACGGCTGGACAGGCGGAAGGAATGGGAGGAGGTCGCATGAGCGTTGATAAATTCGCAGCATCGTTTTACGCCACCGCCGCCAACGCCGGGCTGTGGGTGATACCGCGTGCAAAGTGCCGCGAACTGCTCGCCTGCCTGCTTGCCTTTGGCGGCGGCGACAGTCAGTGGACGATGACCGTGCTCGCGCACAAGTGCCTTTTCGCGCAGAAAATGCTGCGCATCGAGGGCGGCGAGGCGCCGGCGATGGAGGATGCCGTCGAAATCGCGCGGCTGGTGCGCGAACTCCTGCCGCTGGGTCTCATTGGCAAGCCCGCCAAGCCGCTGCCGGCGTGGGCGGAGAAAATTTTAAGGGAGAACGGGGTGAAGACCCCCGCATGACGCCATGATTTACGGCTATATCCGCGTAAGCACCGACATGCAGACGGTGGAGAACCAGAGGCACGAAATCACGCGATTCTGTGCGCGCCAAGGGCTGTCCATTGATGCATGGGTTGAGGAGACCATCTCCGGGGCCAAAGACCCCGCCAAACGCAAGCTAGGGCCGCTGCTGAAAAATCTGGCCGCGGGCGATATATTAATCTGCGGGGAGCTTTCCCGGCTGGGCCGCTCGCTGCTCATGGTGATGGAAATACTCAATCATTGCCTGAAATGCGGGGTGAAGGTTTGGACGTTGAAAGACAACTACCGGCTGGGCGATGACATCACCAGCAAGGTGCTGGCCTTCGCCTTCGGACTCTGCGCCGAAATCGAGCGGGACATGATAAGCAAACGCACAAAGGAGGCGCTCGTGCGCAAGCGCGCCGAGGGCGTGGTGCTTGGGCGTCCAAAGGGTCGGCGCAGTGCCCGCGTGAAGCTCACCGGGAGGGAGGGCGAGATCATCCGCCTGCGCGAGGCCGGGTTGAGCCAAACCCGCACGGCGCGGCGGCTGAAGGTGCATCGCGGCACACTGGCGAAGTTCATCAGGGACTCCGGGCTGCTCTGGGAAAACCAAAACTGGGAGGAGCGGACGCCATGAAAAGAGAATTTGAGGGCATCAAAATCGTCAATGAGGCCCAAGCCAAGGCGCTCGGTTGCAGGTCGTTGACGACCCGGATAAACCCGGTGAGCGAGGCGGACATGCTTCGCCATTTCATCACCGACATGCAGCGGGGCGGCATCCGCTTCGCGCTGGTGAAGGCGGGGGAGGGCGTCGAGGTGTGGCGCGGCGCGCCAAAGACGGAGGATTTTTTATGAGCACGGAAAATAATATACAAGAGGTAGCATCCCCGGAGGCCTCTGCCGCCTTAAATGACAGGGTGAAGGGAAATGACAGGGTGAAGGGGGATGCCGGCACGGTGGGCATGAAGAGGGAATTTGAAGGCATCGAAATCATAAACTTCACACAGGCACATGAACGCGGTTTCATGCAGTTGTTTCCCCTAGTAGACCCGGTGAGCAAGGCGGACTTGCTTCGCAGCACCATCGCAGAATTGCGGCAGTGCGGCGTCCGCTTCGTGCTGGTGGATTCAGGGGATAAGATGGAGGCGGATGTGGAGGTGGAGATGGGTGAGGACGAGGGCGTAGCGATATGGATAGAAAGACGCGCAGAATACGAAGCGACATGGTTAGAAAGATAAATAGTCATGGAAAATAATACACAAACAACCGGCCCGGATGAGGGCATGGCGGCGCCGGTGCACGCGGCACTGGTGCGGAATGATTTTGGCGGTTTGGAAATGCGCTTTTTCATGAGCGCGGCGGACGCGGCGAGGGCCAGAGCCACCCGCCCAAACACGGGCGTGCCAAAGGTCACGCCGCAAGAGGCGCAGGCGCGGTGGAGCCCGCCCGCGCTGGTGGAGGTGACGGGCACCACGAGCATCGAGCCGATGGTGTGCAATGCCGCCGTGGCGCGGCGCATCCTGGGCAACATCGGCGTCACGACATTATGGGCACTCGAAAAGCGCGGCGTCGTGAAGCGGCTGCCGGACTTTCCGCGTAGCATGTATAGCGTCGCACACCTCCGCGAGGTGGTGGAGCGGCAGATGAAAAAGGCAGCTGTATGACATTAGATTTCATCATTCCTTTTATATTCGGTTTCTGCGCCGGCGCCGGGGTGCACGGGCTGCTCATGTGGCGGCTGTTGCGGCACCGGCGAGAGACGGCCCTGAATGACTTTGGGCGGCGGCATGGTGCGCAGGGAGAGCCTGCGACGGGGTTTGCTTGGCTTTTCCCCAAACGAAACACCGCCGTCCATCAATTTTCCATCACCGGCGCGCCCGCGCCGGCAAACAAACAACCCAAAAAACAATAATGATATGAGCAGGAAAAATAAATACGCCGACCGCGTCGAATTCGCGGAAGGCATCCAAGCAATGAAAGAGGGGAAGGATATTAAAACAAATCCATACCCATATAGCGCGGAAATCGCGCCGGGGAAGGCCACGGAAAACATCCCGCATCTCGCGTGGGCCGCCGGCCACAAGGCCGCTGAAAAACAGGCGGCGGAGGCGCACACGGACACGCCGGCCCAGTGGGGCACCGTGAGGGTGCCTGACGGCGTGTTCGAGGGCCATACCCTCCGCGTCGTTTACTCGGAAATGCGCGAAGCCATTGCCGGAAAATCGCCCGACGAAATTAACAAAACCATCGCCGAGGCTCTCGACGAGCCGTGCGCGCGCCTGCTCTTGGAAAAATGGGAGCCCGAAGCCTTTGCCGATGGAAAGGAGCCGGATGTGGCCGACGCCCTTTTGAGCGCGGCGATCCATCTCATGCTTGGCGAGGGCGACATCCCGGCGGCGCCGGCGGCGGCGGATTTGAAAAACGAATTGCCCGGAAGAAAGATTCTTGTCCGGCACAATTTTTCCGAGGCGGAACGGCTGAAATTCGCCGAGAAAATGACCGTCGCGCAACGCGAGATTGACGCCGCTGAGGAGCAAAAAAAGCGAGCGGCGACGCAGTTCAAGAGCCGCATCGAGGGCGCGACCGCCGAGCGCGACGAGGCGATGGAGGCGTTCCGCACCGGATACGAAATGCGCGAGGTGCAGTGCAAGTGCGTGGCCGACGATCCCGAGCCCGGCCTCAAAACCTTCTACCGCGAGGACACCGGCGAAAAGGCCAGGACGGAGGAAATGACCGCCGAGGACAAGCAACGGCTGCTGCCGCTGCCGGCTACCGGGGAGGCTTCCGCCGACGACGCCGATGCCGATGCGGACGATGCCGATGCCGAAGCCGCGGACGCCGACGAGAGCGACGCCGGGGATGCGTCCGGCGTGGAGCCCATTTTCTAAAATCCAACCCAAACCCAAAACGCCGGTGAAACCGGCATTATATTATGGCTGAAAATAATAATACAAACGCGCTCGCGGTGCTTCAATCGCGGGCCGTCTCCCTCCTCAACTCGGAGAGCACACAGGAAAAAATCCGTGCGCTCATCCCGGCGTCGATGAGTTACGACCGGTTCCACCGGCTGGCGGTTTCGCTGGTGCATCGCAACCCGAAAATTGCGGAGTGCGAGACGGTGTCGTTTTTCGCGACGCTTTCCGACTGCGCCACCATCGGCGTCTATCCCGACCCGGTGACCGGGCTCGCTTATATCATTCCGCGCTGGAATTCCAAAAAGAAGGTTCTGGAGGCGACATTGCTCGTTGGATACAAGGGGCTCCGCTCCATCTCGCTGCGGTCGCCGGAAATCCTCGACTTGTGGACGGGCGTGGTTCGCACCGGCGACACCTTCAAGCTCTGCCGCGCCCCGCGACAGGAGATTATTCACGAGCCGTTGCCGGATGAGAGCGGCGAAGTGATCGGCTATTATTCAATCGCCCAGCTCCGCAACGGGCTCGTCTCCTACGAATGGATGCCGGTGGCGGTGCTGAAAAAAATCCGGGATGATGCCCTTTCCAAGTTGGAAGACTGGCAGGTGAAGACTTCGCCTTGGACTCTTTGGGAGGAGGAAATGGGCCGGAAAAGCGTCATGCGGCGGCATTTCAAAAGCCTGCCTTTGCGCCCGGAAGACCAGGAGGCGACGCAACGCGAGCTCGACCGAGAACACGGACACGCCGAACCGCTCGACGTGACAAGCAGCGCGTCCGCGCCCGCGCTGGCGGCAAGCCAGGAAGACGCGGCTCCGGCGCTGCCCGCGGCGGCTCCGGCGCGCCGTGGCCGACCGCCCCGCAGCCCGCAAGGCGCCGCCGCTGTGCAGGCGGCGACCGCCTCCCAGACTGACGCTCCCGAAGCCCAAACCGACGGCGGCGCGGTGGCGACCGCGCCCGCAGTGCCCGCGCCGGCGTCCGTGCCGGTGGCGCCGCCCGCGCCCGCCACGCCCAAGCCCGCCGCCGCGCCGGTGGAAATGCAGGCGGAATTTGCAGAGGAGCCGGCGGCGCCGGTGAAAGAAGCCTTGGTCGTGACCGCGCTCGCCGATGGTCAACGGCTCACCTTCAAGGGGCTGCTCAAGACCGACATCGTGCGCCGGGCCGTGCGCATGAACAAAGACGCGCCGCCGCAAGCCTCCATCGAGGCCGAGGTATCCGGTGCGTTTTGCGGCAAGGTGCTGCACATCGGCGGCGACGGCCTCGAAGCCTGGGCCGACCTCGAAAGCCCCGTCACGCTCACGCTCATCGGGCGGAAGCTCAAAAACGGCACCATCATGGCCGTAGTCGAAAAGGCGGAACTCACGAATCCGGCGGCGCCGGCAAAGTAACAAAAACAAAAGACACCGGCGCTTCGCGCCTCTCCCAAAAATATGAACACACCCAATAAAAACGGGGGCGTGATAAAAGCCCCCGGCGAGGCTGCCGCCTTGCCCGTGCTCGTGAAAGCGCCGCCGCTGCCCGTGCTCCCGCTCGTGCTGGTTGACGAGCGGTTCATCGCACACCTCGACAGGCTCGCGACCAAGGTTGAGGCGTTGAAAATCACCAACGTCGCCGCCGCCCAGTCCGCGGCCAACCTGCTCGTGGAAATCACCGACCTGGGGCGGCAGCTTGACCGGAACCGAGCCGCCGCCAAGCGCCCGTTCCTCGACATCAACAGTGCAATCGAGGCCGCCGCCCGTGCGCCCGCCGGCACGCTCGCGCAATTGAAGGCCGGCGTGCAAAAGCACATTGCGGAATGGGACGCGGATCTGCGCCGCCGTGCGGAAGAGTCGGAGCGCGCGCGGCAGGCGGAGATTGCCCGCCTCAAAGAGGAAAAACGCCGGCAGGATGAGGAGGCCAAGCGGACGGCCGCGGAGCTCGCCGCATCCCTGCCCGCCGGTGCCGCCGCCGCCGCGCTCGACCTCGACTTCGAGGATGACGGCATCCCCGCCGAGCCCGCGCCGAAATCGGAAATTGAAAAGCAAATCGAGGCGTTGAAATACGCGCCGCCCGCCGTGAGCACCGCCGCGCCCGCCGGCGTGCAATACCGCTCCCGGCTGCTGTTCACCGTAACCGACATTGCGAAGCTGCCCGAGCAGTTCATTACGCGCTCGGCCAATGAAAAACTCATCCGCGAGGTTTTTGTTGTCGGCTTCAAGGACGGCGACCCGTTGCCGTCGCTGCCGGGCGTGGAGTTCAAGGTTGACCGCGTGCCGGTGAGCACGGGGCGGGCGCCGGCGCTGTTTTAATATTGGAAGACTTTTTGCACATGGGAAAAACTCTTCCAGTCATTCGCTGCTCCGGGCTCGACCGGCTCTTGCGCTGCCCCGGCTCGCGCGTGCTCGCGCCGCTGGTGCGCCGGCGTGGCGATGAGTCGGCGGCGTGGGAGGGCACGCTGTTGCACTGGCGCATCGCAGACGGGGCGATTGCCAGTCTCGGCGCGTTCGGGCCGGAGGGCGGGCTTCCGCCGCCACGCGTGCCGGAAAACTACACGCTGCCCGCGGGCGTCGGCTGGGTGCGCGAATACTGCCTCGCCCAACTTGGCATCGTGCCGGCAGACAGTTCGCTCGAAGTCGAATCGGGTTTCGCCTACGAATTCGACGGCTTCATTCTCAGCGGTCACATCGACGCGTTTGCCATTACCGCCGACGGCGAGGCGGCATGGGGGTTTGATTGGAAAACCGGGCGCAACCCTGTCGATCCCGCAGATCAAAACTGGCAGGTGCTCGGCTACATCGCCCTGCTGAAACGCGCCTTCCCGGCGTTGCAGGAGGTGACGTTTCGCATCGTTCAGCCGTGGAACAGCGAGAAAGAGGGCAACCCGCGCATCAGCGAAACCACCCTCGACGGCACCGGGCTCGACGGTGCCGCGCGCGTGCTCGGTGACCGCGTGCGCGACGCACTCGCCCGCGAAGACGAACTCGACAGCGGCCTGGCGCAATGCCGGTGGTGCCCCGCCGGCATACAGTGCCCGGCCATACAAAAGGAAATTATATATATGAAAGCCAACCTCACGCCGGAGCTTCTGGCGAAAATAAAAGCGGAGGCGGATGACGCGCTCCTGGGCGACATGGTTGTCGCCGCCCGCACGGTCAAGCCGGCCGTCGAGCAGGCCGAGGCGCTGTTGAATGCGCGCCTCGAAAAAACCGAGGCCGTGCAGGCCGGCTGCGGCATCTGCATCACGCGCCGGCTGGGGCGGGGCAAATACACCGCGCTCCACCCGGACGCAATATACAACGAACTCGCCGCGATGCTTCCGCCCGACCGGCTCGCGCCCGCGCTCGACTACCCGGTCACGCGAATAAAGGATGCCATCGCGGACAGCCTCGGCGTGCCGAAAAAGGGCAAGGCGCCAATCACGGCGGACTCAATTTTCAATGCCAAACTCGCGCCGCACTTCGAGCAGGGCGTGCGCGTGGAACTTATTTTCTCATGAGCGCGGTGAATACAATATCATTTTTCAGGGCATGGCAAGGCATGGCGCGGCAGGGCTGGGCAAGGCATGGCTCGGCAGGGCAAGGCATGGTTTCAAAATTTCTATTTTCTTGGCGCGGCGGGGCAGGGCTTGGCATGGCAAGGCGTGTCGGCGCTTGGCTTGGCATGGCCGGGCACGGCAGTGCCGGGCATGGCATGGCATGGCGGATCAGGGCGAGGCGAGGTTTCAATTTTTCTATTTTCTCGGCGCGGCACGGCGGGGCGAGGCAGTGCAAGGCGAGGCATGGCATGGCATGGCAATATTTGGATCGTTAACACCGAACTCATATAACATATGAAAACAATAAACATAACCATAGTTGGGGTAACAGCTTTGTTGCAGCATCGCTTCGGCGAGCACAGCGAGGTTTCCGTGCAAAAGAGCACGCGGCGCATTGCGATGCAGACCGACGAGACACCGAGGCAGGCGGCGGAAAAGGTGTGCTATAAAAACAAGGACGGCCAGTTCTACTTTCCCGGCGCCGCCATCGCGCGTCTGCTCCGGGAGGCGGGCGGAAACCACAAGCTGAAAAACAGCCGCAAGAGCATCAAATACATCGTGCCAGCGGCAATCCTTGTTCCGCAGGACACCATCATTATCACGAACGGCGACGGGAAAACGCCCGCGAAGGATTTCGAGGTTGATTCGCGGCCCGTCGTCATCCCGGCGACGAAGGGGCGCATCATGCGGCACCGCCCGCGTTTTGACAACTGGAGCGCGTCATTCTCCGTCGAGGTCGATGACGACATGCTCCCGGTCGAGTTTATACAGCAGCTTTTGACAGAGGGCGGCAGCAAGATAGGCATCGGCGATTTCAGGCCGGAAAAGGGCGGGCCGTTCGGTCGGTTCCGCGTAACGGAATTCAAACAACAAAAATGACACACGCACACACTCACCCTTTCCGCCGCGAGGAATTATTGAGCGCGTTTGACCGGCTCTCCGTGCTGCGTGATGTCATCGAGCACTACCCGCTCTCGAACGTGGACATCGCCACCGCCGCCGTGGACGTGGTGTTGAAAGACCTGTCGGAGCGCGCCGGATTCCGCGCCATTTTCGACGGTCTGAAAATCCGCGAAAACATCACGGACAAGGCCACGCCTTTTGACGCCCTGCGCGAGTATTTAATCACGGCCGTCGCGCGCGTCATTGTTTATTCCGCGCCGCCCGTCACGCCGCCCGCCGCCCGCGTGCCGGTGGCTCCAGTGCCCGCCGTCGCCGCCGCCACCACCATTGAACCAGCGGAGCTTGAATTCGCATGAGCGCACACATGGAACTTTCCGACCTTCCGCCGGCGCTGCGAGCGCAGGCGGAGGCTCAACTTTCCCCGCGAGGGGACGCTACCAAGGGCACCTGTGACAGGCGGGCGGCATCGGGTGAAACCGGTGCCGCCCAAATGGGCGGCCCCGCGCAACTTTCCCCGAAAGGGGACACAGCAGGCACCGGCACCGGTGTCTCTAAATCAGGCACCGCCAGGCGGGTGGCCCCGGATAAAACCGGGGCCACCCAAATGGGCGGGAAAAACTTGGAGCCGTGGCGCGCGCCGAGGCTGAATATAAACACCGCAACAGAGGCGCAGCTTGTCGCGGAGTATAAAAAATTCTCCCGCCACATTGATGAGAAATTCTTCGCGAAGAAAACAGGGACTCGCCGCCAGCAGGCGGGGCCGCGCCAGCCGAACAGGACCGAGGCGGCGTTTCGCGACTGGTTCCTGTCACATCACATGGTTGCGGAGCAC
>JAITDF010000049.1 GCA_031282705.1 Opitutaceae bacterium
GACGCCGGTGGCAACGAAACCTGGGGTTACACCAACAGGCAGACCATCCCCATAAACCCCGTCCTGCCCGGCGCCGACCCCGAAATGCGCTACATCTGGCGCTCCCAGGACCCCGTCCGCAACCACTCCGCCGACCCCACCATCCGCTATCCCTCCGAGTTCACCGTGGACTCGATGATGGCCGGCATGGTGCTTTTCCCGGTCAAGTGGATGGGCCTTTTCGCCAATTACTCCGAAGGCTTCACCGCCATCAACAAGGCCAACGACATAAACCGCAACCCCGTCAAACCCCCGACCAACACCGGCATCGACGTGGGCCTGAAATTTGAACTCTTCTCCGGAAAAATCTCCGGGCGCGTCGGCTATTACAAATCCCGGCAAAGCGGCTACAACGGCAACTTCGCCAACGGCCTCGCCAGCAACTTCGCCATCAGCAACCAGCCCGACGACGCCATGTGGGACCTCGCCCAGACCATCTACAGCGCCGCCTACACCGCCACCAACGACCCCCAATACCTCGACAAACTCAGGCGCGCCGAGGAACTCGACGGCGCCATGCAATCCTACGTGGACACGATCGACATCGACGCCAACGGCTGGGAACTGGATTTCACCCTCAACCTCACCAAGTCCTGGCGCGCCATGCTCAACGCCGCCATCACCGACAACGCGCAGAACAACGCCATGCCCGCCACCAAGGCCTACTGGAACGAGCACCTCCCCGAGTGGGAATCGCTCATCGACCTGGAGCACTACGCCGGCTTCAACGGCACCAAGGTGCGTGGCAAACTCGACTACATCGACATGGTGCTGGCCGGCAAACGCGACGGACGCCCCCTCAACGGCACGCCCGACTACACCGCCAATTTCTTCACCACCTACACCTTTCTCCGCGGCCCGCTCAAAGGCCTGAAAATCGGCGGCGGCGCCCAGTTCATCGGCCCGCGCATCCTCGGCTTCAAACGCAGCGTCGTCGGCTACATCCCCAGCACGAAACCGGACGAGGCCGCCAATCCGCAGGGCACCCTCGTATGGGAGGACGATCCGCTGACCGGCTACAAAGCCAAGGCCTACATGATGGCCAACGCGATGTGCGAATACAACTTCAAGCTCTGGGGCCGCCCCATCCGCGCCCAGTTGCACATCAGCAACCTCCTCGGCTATGACCGGCTCATCTACGCCGGCTACGTCTCAAACTCGTCGGCCAGCCAGCTCTACGAATACCTTTACGCCTACCTCGACGAGGACGGCGTGCCCAGAAAAGGCAAGACCGGCGCTCAGGTGCTCTACGGCTTCCGCTACCCCACCCCGCGCCGAATCACCCTCACCCTGAGCACCAACTTCTAAAACCCCGCTCACGATCCGCCAAAGGGGACACCTTGAAAACCCGGACTCCACAAACACCGGCGCGCCCGCGCGCGCCACGAACCGCGCGAGCCTTTGAAGCAGACTTGGAAGTCTGCGGTACGTCAGACGCCAGCGCCACGACAGGCCGCCGGCGCGGCAGCGCCACGTACCGCAGGTTTCCAAACCTGCTTCCGGGCCGAAGGCCCGCGGCAACTGCGGCGCGTGAGCTTCGGAGCAGTCTTGGAAGTCTGCGGTGCGTGGCCCATTCCCCGCGGTGCGCGGTTTAAATTTCCACACACCGCTGCATTTCACCCAAGCCGAAAACCCAATCCACAACCAAATCCAACAACCTGATCCGCAACCCAATCCAAAACCCGTTCCCGCCATGCATTCCACATCGCAAACCATCATGCGCCGCCCGCGCCGTTTCCCCGCGCCGGGCCTCCTGGCCCTCGCCCTCCTCCCCGCTCTCCTCCCCGCGCCATGCGCGCGGGCCGCCATCGTCGAATGGTCGGGCTCCCTCGGCCTCGACTGGACGGACAGGGGCAATTGGGCGAACGGCGCCGGCCCGGCCGCTGCCGACGACGCCTATATCAGAAACTCCGGCACCGCCCTCATCAACGCGGTGGACGCCGGGACGGTCAACCGGCTGGAAGTCGGCGGCCAGGGCAAGGACATGTATGGGACTCTCGACATCCTCAACGGCGGCACGCTGGCCGTCTTTACCTACGCCATGATCGGGTATAACGGCAACGTCCAGGGCGCCGCCGGCCTGGGCGTGGTCACCGTCAGCGGCCCCGGCTCGGTTTTGATGACGACCGGCACCGTCAACAACGCCATCTACGTGGGACGCGGCAGCGTCGGCGTCCTGAACATCCTCAACGGCGGCCATGTGAAATCCACCGGCGAGCTTGCCATCGGCGAGTCCAACTCCGGCCTTTCCCTCGGCCCCGGCCTCGCCAACGGCAGCGGCACCATCACCGTCAGCGGCCCCGGCTCGCTGCTGGAGGCCGCCGACGCCAACATCGCCAAAAACCGCGCCGGCTCGCTCATCATCCTCGATGGCGCCGAGGCGCGTTTCTCGGGAAATGTTTCGATTGGCTGCAACCAAAGGGACCCCGGCGTCGTGAGCGGGGAAGTTTGCGTCGGCGCGGGCTCGCTCATCGCCGTCACCGCCAACAACAAAAACTTCACCGTGGGCGGGGCCGGCAACTCGGGCGGCGACCTCGGCGGACGCTCGGGCCTCCTGGCCGGCACCGGGACGGTCCAAATGTTTGCCAGCAACATCAACATCGGCATCACGCGCAACGGCACGATCTCCGCCGGCGACCGCCCCGGCGAAATCGGCACCCTCTCCATCATCGGCGGCCTGAACCTCGGCGACATCGGCGATGCCGGACGGGAAAAATCGGCCAGTATGAAGGTCGATCACAACGCCGCCGCCGCCGACCTCATCCGCGCCACCGGCGCGGTGATTTTCGGCGACATCTTGAATGTGGACCTCAGCTCCCTCGCCAGCGTCACCGGCATCCCCATCGTCACCGCCGGCGGCAACATCACCGACGCCCTGCCCGGCACGCTGCGCTTCACCATCAACGGCGCCGCCTTCTCCACCCTCGACCGCCTCGCCGGCGCGCTGCCCGCCGCCTCCCTCTCCATCAGCGGCTCGCAACTCCTCATGACCATCAACTCCACCGCCGCCAACAAACACCTCGTCTGGACCGGCGCGGCGGACAACGCCTGGAACCTCACCGGCGCCAACTGGCGCGAGGACGGCGGCGGCGCCATCGCATTCCTCACCGGCGACGCCGTCACCTTCGCCACCCTCGGCGGCGTCGCCACCGCCACCGTCACCGCCGGCGTCGGCCAGATCGTCTCCCAACTCGCCCTCGCCGGCGACACCAGTTACACCCTCGCCGCCGACCTCACCGCCGACGGCTCCCAGGCCAGGGCCCTCGCCACCGGCACCTCCGGCAAACTCCTCCTCGGCGCCGCCGGCGCCCCCTTCAACGCCACCCTCACCCTCGCCGGCAACAACAGCTTCCTCGGCGGCGTCACCCTCGCCACCGGCACCCTCTCCGTCGCCACCGTCCGCAACCTCGGCGCCGCCCTCGCCGGCGTCACCTTCGTCGGCGCCGGCGCCGCCGTTCCCACGCTCCTCATCACCGACGACATCACCTTCGACTCCGCCGCCGCCTCTGGCGAACCCGCCGGCTGGGACGAACTCGCCATCGCCGCCGGTGCCACCGGCGTCATCCAGATGGCCCCCGGCTAAACCCTCGCCTTCGACGGCCGTGCCGGCGCGTGGGGCCAGCCCATCCTCAACGAAGGCAACCTCGCCATCCTCACCGACGCCGGAGATCGGAAGAGCG
>JAITDF010000097.1 GCA_031282705.1 Opitutaceae bacterium
CGGCCGGGGGCCGGCGTCCCAGGGGGGCAGTTCGAGGGTCCGGCCGTCCCCGGTTTCGATGCGGGGGTGGATGGGGCCGGGCGCGGGGATTTCCTCCGGGGAGTCGTTCAGCCACCAGAGTTGCGCGTCGAAGACTTCGCCCGCGGCCCAGGTGAATTTGCGGATGCGCGCGCTCGCGAGCAGGGGGCGGCATGCGGCGGACACGGCGGCGAGCGCGGGCTTGGGGCGCGCGGGCCAGGAGACGATGCTCAGGTTCGCGGCGGCGGGCCACGGTTCGTTGAAGCACCAGCACAGGGCCATGCTCGCGGCGGGTTTCTGGCGGCGGGCTTCCTCGTAGAGGCCTTTGAGGCCTTCCGCCTGGAGGAGCTGGCCGCGCGCGACGAGTTGCGCGAGGGTCTCCGCCGGGCCGAAGTAGCGCTCCAGCGTCTCCGGGTAGAGGTGGCTGCCCTCCATGTCCGCCCAGGCGCCGAGCGCGTGGTGCGCGGCCCAGGCGCCGCCGGGGCGGGGGGGGAAGAGTTCGTTTTCCGGGATGATTTCGCGCAGGATTTCCTCCGGCGCGGGCGCGGGGACGCCGAACTCGGTGTAGGCGGTGCAGCGCGAGTTTTGAAAGAGGGTCCAGGCCTCGGCGCCGGTTTGCGGGTCGCGGAAGACGTAGTGGCCGTGCCCGACGCCTTCGACCGGCGAGGTGGGCAGGAAGGGGCGCGCGGGGTCGAGGCGGTAGCAGTTGCTCGCGAGCAGGCGCAGGGGGAGCGCCTGGTCGGTCATGCCCAACCAGGGGTTGAAGAGTTCGTTGCCGCCGCACCAGAGCACGAGGGCGGGGTGGGGCTTGAGGCGGGTGATGAGCGAGCGCGATTCGCGGTCGAGCACGTCGAGGTAGGCGGGGTCGTCGGGGTAGCGGTTGCAGGCGAGCGGGAATTCCTGCCAGAGCATGAGGCCGAGTTCGTCGCAGCGTTCGTAGAAAAAGTCCTTCTGCGCGGGCGCGCCGCCCCAGAGGCGCAGGAGGTTCAGGTGCGCGCCGCGGGCGAGGTCGAGCAGGGCGTCGCAGGCGGCGGGCGCGAGCAGGCCGGGGAAAATCTCCGGGCTGACCCAGTTGGCGCCCTTGGCGAAGAGGGAGCGGCCGTTGATTTCGAGCGTGAAGGGCGGGAGGCTGCGCGTCTTGGGAAAGGTGTCGCGCCAGCGCCACTGGCCCGGCGCCATGACCAGCCGCGCCGTGCGGAAGCCGATGCGGCGCGCGCGGCGGTCGAGCACGCGGCCGGCGGCGTCGAGGAGTTCGACGAGCGAGGTGTGCAGGGCGGGCTCGCCCTGGTCGCGCGGCCACCAGAGCGCCGGGTTTTCGATGGTCCGCCGCAGGGTGAGGGCGTCCGTCCGGCCCGGGAGGGGAGGGGTTTCCTCGCAAAAGAGCCCGCGTCCGTCCGGCGCGCGCAAGGTCCAGCGCACGCGCACGCCGCCGGGGGCGCCGGTGGCGCCGGGGGCGGCGGGCGCGGCGGCGGCGTCGAGGCTGATTTTCGCCGTCACGACGGCGCTCGAAAAATCGCGCGCGAGCACATAGTCGGTCTCCGCGGCGCGCAGAAAGCAGGCAGGGCGGATTTCCAGGCGCGCGTCCTGCCAGATGCCCAGCGGGATGAGGCGCGGGTGGAAATCCCAGCCGTAGCTCATGGCGGGTTTGCACGAGCGGTCCGCCTGCGCGCGGCCGGCGGGCGCGGGGGCGGACTTGGGCGCGGGGTGCACGAGCACGCGCAGGGTGTTTTCGCCGTCGCGGCGGGCGCGCCCGGTGAGCTCCAGATCGACCGGGGTGAACATGCCCTCCTGCCGCAGCAGGGGCGCGCCGTTGAACTCGATTTCAAAGGCGTAGTCGATGCCGCCGCACGTGAAAAAAAGCCTCCCGCCCGCCGCGGGCGCGGGGGTTTTGAAGCGCGTCTCGTAGGTCCAGAAATAGTCTTCCAGCCCGTCGTAGGCGCGGAAGTTCCCGCCTTTCCAGTATTCCGGCCAGCCGTGCGCGCGGGCCCAGTCGAGCTGCACCGCGCCGGGCACGGCGGCGGGCAGCCATTTTTCCGGGGCGGCGTCGCGCGCGGCGTGGCGGGCGACGCGCCAGTCGAGGGGCGGGAGGATCGTCTGTTTGCTCATGGCGGCGCATCGTCGCCGCCGGCGGGCGCGGGGCGAGCCGCTTTTTGTTGAACGCTTCAACATGCGGCGGGGGGGAGGGGGAGGCGCTTGACTGATGTTACGCGGAAGAGCCCGTTCTCTTTCCTCTTTCCTCTTTCTCTTTCTCCCGGCCCGCGCCTGACGAAAGAAGAAAGAGAAAGAGAAAGAGGAAAGGGAACGGGGAAAGGGAAAGGAGGGTTCGCCGCCATTTTCGACGGGACCGTGAAGCCCCGGAGCGGCGGTGTTTCAGCCCCGGGGGGGCGGGGCCTGGAATTGGCGGTCGTAGAGGGCCTTGTAGGCGGGGCAGTCGCGATGGAGGCGCTCGTGGGGGCCGGCGGCGATGATGCGGCCCTCCTCGAAGACGAGGATGGTGCCGGCGTTGCGGATGGTGCTGAAGCGGTGCGCGATGATGAAGGTGGTCTTGCCTTGCGCGAGTTCGTCGAGCGCGCGCTGCACCTGCGCCTCGGTTTCGGAGTCGAGCGCGGAGGTGGCTTCGTCGAGGATGAGTATGGGCGCGTCGCGCAGGAAGGCGCGGGCGATGGCGATGCGCTGGCGCTGGCCGCCGGAAAGGCGTTCGCCGCGCTCGCCGACGACGGTGTCCCACCCCTGCTCAAGCGCGTGGATGAAGTCGAGGGCGCGGGCGCGGCGGGCGGCTTCCTCGACCTCGGGCCGGGCGGCGTCGAGCTTGCCCAGGAGGATGTTGTTGTAGATCGTGTCGTTGAAGAGGATGGGCTGCTGGGAAACAAGGGCGACGCGGCGGCGGAGCCCGGCGAGCGAGGCGTCGCGCACGTCGATGCCGTTGACGAGGACGCGGCCGGCGGCCACATCGTAGAAGCGCGGGATGAGGTTGATGAAGGTGGTCTTGCCGGCGCCGCTGGGGCCGACGAGGGCGACGGTCGCGCCGGAGCGGATGGTGATGTCGATGTCGCGGAGCACGGGCGCGCCGGGGTCGTAGCCGAAGGTGACGTGCTCGAAGGCGATGTCGCCGCGCCCGGCGGGGATGGGGCGCGGGGCGGCGGGTTCGGCGACCTCGACGGGGGCGAAGAGGATTTCCTCGATGCGGGCGAGCGCGGCCTCGCCCTGCTTGACGCGGTTGCTGATGCCGCCGAGGCGCTTGACCGGCTCGTAGGCGAAGTAGAGGGCGGCGATGAGGGAGATGACGGCGCTTTGGGTGACGGCCGTGTCGCTGAGCTGGTAGATGGCGATGGAGATGGCGGTGGCGGAAATGATTTCGATGATGGGGGAGAGCATCTTGTCGTATTTCACCACTTTCATTTGCTGGCGGAAAAACTTCCGCACCTCGTCGCGGAAGCGGGCGGTCTCGCGCTGCTCAAGGTTGTAGGCGCGGATTTCGCGGGGGGCCTGGATGCTTTCCGTCAGGATGGTGTTTAGGTTGCCGGCCTGCGCGAGCATGGCGTGGGCCTTGCGCCGGAGTTTGCGCCCGACCAGGCGGATGGGCAGCACGGTGAGGGGCACGACCAGGAGGCTGGCGATGAAATAAACCGTGTCGGGCTCCTGCAACGCCGTCCACACGATGTAGCAGATGGCGGCGGCAAAGGTGAAAGGCTGGATGAGGAGGTCGTTGGTGGTGTCAACGATGACGGACTTCACGTGCGCGGTGTCGCCGGAGACGCGGCTGATGAGGTCGCCGGACTTGTGCTTGCGAAAAAAGTCGAGGTGCAGGGTTTGCAGGTGCGAAAAAACGCGGGTGCGCACCGCCTCAAGGACGCGGATGCCGGCGTAGTTGAGCAGGTAAACATTGCCGAACTGGCAGACGCCGCGGATGGTGAAAGTGACCGGCAGGAGGACGACGGCCACGATGAGGACGTATTGCGCGGGGACGACCAGGTGGGGCAGCCAGGCGTATTTTTCGCCGGACACGATGACAAGCGGCGCGAGCTGCCCGGCCTCGGAGGGGAAGAGCGCGGGCAGCACCTTGTTGATCATGAACGGCAGGCCGAAACCGCTGGCGATGCCGTAGCCCGCGCCGAAGAGGATGGCCGCGATGAAGGGCCAGATGACGGCGCGGAGCAGTGAGTAATACGGGAAAAATCGCTTCATGCGGGAGGGTTCTGCTGGACGGACGAAAACCGTGCGAGATCGGATGTGGCGGGGCGAACAGATTTTTTTTGGGGCGCAACAGGCCGCCGCCGCCCGCCGCCCTCAGTCCCTGGACGAGCGGACATCGAGGGCGTCGCGCAAACCGTCGCCAAGGAAGTTGAGCGAAAGCAAAGTCAGCGAGAAAACAAAACCGGGGATGGCCAGCAGCCACCAGTATTCCTCCATCTTCTCGGCGCCCTCCTTGATCAAAGTGCCCCACGAACTCATGGGCGGCTGCACGCCGAGGCCGAGAAAACTCAGGAACGCCTCCAGCAGCATGACCGACGGGATGGTGAGCGTGATGTAAACGACGATCGGCCCGAGGATGTTGGGCAGGATGTGGCGGAAAATGATGCGCCCCCGCCCGAAGCCGAGCGCGCGCGCCGCCTCGACAAACTCCATGCGTTTCACCGCCATGACCTGGCTGCGGACAATGCGCGCCATGGTGAGCCATTCGACCGCGCCGATCGCGGCGAAAAGCAGGTAGATGTTCCGCCCGAAAAAAGTCATCAGCAGGATGACAAAAATGGGGAAGGGAAACGAATAGATGATGTCCACGGCGCGCATCATGGCGGCGTCCAGCCTGCCGCCGCGGTAGCCGGCGACGGCCCCGTAGGTGATGCCGATGACGAGGGCGACAACCGTCGCGCAAAGCCCGACCATGAGCGAGATGCGCCCGCCGGTGAGGATGCGGACGAGCTGGTCGCGCCCGAGATCGTCGGTGCCCAGCCAGTGCGCCGCGCCTGGCGCGGCGGCGCCGAGGTCGAGGTTTTGCTCCATGTAATCATAAGGGCTGAACGCGGGCCCGAAGAGGCAGGGCAGCACGAGGAGGGCGAGGGTGACGAGGCCGGCCATCGCGAGCCTGTTTTTGCGCAGCCGCAGCCAGGCGTCGAGCCACGGCGAAACGCCGCGCCCGCCGCCGACGTCGCCACCCGCCGCGACGACGCCGCCGACGACGACGCCGACGCTGCCGACGCCGCCGGCGTCGGCAGCGGCGTCGGCGGCGTCGGCGGCGTCGGAGGCGGGTGGTGCGTCGTTGTCTTGCAAGGGAGGCAAAACGTGCGCGCGGGCGGCGGTTGTTTCAACCTGAAACTCCCGCGCGAAGGCCCGGAAAGCCAAGTAGGGCAAGCGTCCCGCTTGCCTGATTGGGGAAGTAGGGCGAGCGTCCCGCTTGCCTGCCGGGAGCAG
>JAITDF010000225.1 GCA_031282705.1 Opitutaceae bacterium
GCCAACAAGCAAGGTCGCGCCTGCTCCCAGCGACAACGAGCCGGAAACGATTCCGGCGCCGCCAAATGCCGCGCCGGATGCCACCTCCACAAACGTTGAGCCGATCTCAACATCAATAATCAAACTCCCGCCCGTCACCGCCAGAATGTTTGTGTGACCCGCGTTGTTGCCGCCCAACCACAATACTCCCGCCCCGGATTTTTCCAACTTGCCCGCCCCTGTGAGCGGCACGGCGACATGCAGTGTCTTATTTATGGAAACATCGGCCTTTATAATATCATTTGCGGCAGTGCCCAGCCCGAGCCCGCCTTGCAGTAAAAGCGTCTCCGCCGCGCCACCGCCCGATATGCCCGCCGTGATGACCGCCCCGTCTTCGGCAATCACCACGCTGTTCACGGTTCCCGTGCCGCCAAATCCCGCGCCATTGGCTATCCTGACATCGCCGGCGTCAAGACCGCCGGCAACCAATAGCGTGCCGCTTGTGACACCGATGTTTGCCGGGCCGGTGATGGCCGGAATCACCGCCAGCGTGCTGCCGCTCGTAATCGCAACCTGCACGGAATCGCCGGCGTTGGCTCCGAAGACCAAGCCTGCGGACGATGCCAGCGTGCCGCTGCCGGCGAGCGTGCCGCCGTTTGCAAGGGTCAGCGCGTCCATCAATGTCAGCGTGCCGCCGTCATCAATCGTGAGCGACTGCGCGTTGAGCGGCGCGCCCGCATTGAGCACACCGTTGCCGCCCACGTGGAGGTTTTGTCCAAACGTGCGGGTGCCGGCCAGGAGCGTGAGCGTTCCGGCGCCGCTGTTCGAGCCCGCCAGCAACGAAACCCCGTCCTCTATGACCAGCGAGGAAACATCCACCGTGCCGCCGCCCGCCAGCGTGGCGCCGGTTTTGATTGTGAACGCGGCGGTGGTGGCGCCCCCGCCGTAGATGGCGTTGTCGGCCAGCAGCAGCCGCCCCGCCTCGATGAGCGTGACGCCGCCGCTTTTATTAAAACCGGTCAGCGTCATCGTGCCCTCGCCATATTTTCTCACCGAAAAATTTCCGGCGGTTTCGAGGTTGGTTCCGGCCAGCGCGCCGATGGTCGTGGTTTTCCCCTCGCTTATGTTCAATTGCAGGGTGCCGCTGCCCAAGAGGGTGAAGGAGGCGAGGGACACGTCGCGCTCTATATTAAAACGCGCATCGTCGGCTACCTGGAGGCCGACGCGCACGGAGCCGAGCGCGAGCGCGCCGGCGCCGGTGCCGGTGATGGCGACGGTGTGGTTGCCGTTGGCGACATACACCGTGGCGGGGAGGGCCTGATCGAGGGCGGAGTTTTGGGTGATGGCCACGGACGCGACGTTGACTTGGAAGCGGTAGTTCGCGAGGGAGTCCGGCACCTCGCCGCGGACGATGAAGGCGCCGGCGTTTTCATCGAAGGTGAGGCCGGTCAACTGCCGCGACGACGAGTTCAGCGTGACCTCCGTGTTGAGGGTTCCCGTGAACACGTATTCATGGCCGGAGGTGTTCGGCACGGTGTTGGAGACCCAGTTTTCGGCGGTGGCGACGCTGCCGTCGGTGCCGCCGCCGCACCAGGTGAAGACGGCGGCGCCGGCGGGGGCGGTTGTCAATAGCGCGGCGAGAGACAGGAGGGGGAGGGAACGGGTGGTTTGCATGGCGGGAAGCGGTTTTTAATTAATTACTAATTGGAGCGGTGCGGCGGCGGTGGTGTTTATCAGAACCGGCCCTTGATGCCGACGCTCACGCGCATGCCGTTGCGCTCATAGACCGTAATGAGGGAGGGGTTGATGACGTAGTCGTTGGGCGCGGCGTTCAGCATGTTGAAAAAGTCGGCGAAGAGCACGTAGCGGCTGCTGAACTGCCATTGGAGGTTGGCGTTGAGGACGCGCGAGGCGGTCTTGTAGGTGCGGCTGACATCCTTTTCGTTGTAGGAACTCAAATAGGGGGCGTTGTAATTATAAAACACCCTGACCTGGAATTTGCGTATCGGCCAGGTGAGACCGATGTTGAAGAGGCGGTTTTTGAAGCCCGGGAGTTCGGTGGTGCCGGTGGCGCCGGCGGCCTCGGAGGAACTGTCGAAGGAACCCTCGGTTTCCATGAGGGTCGCGTTGGCGCTCAGGCGCATGGTGCGCAGGGCGGCGGGCAGGAAGGAGAGGGCCTGGTTGTAATTGAACTCAAGGCCGCGCACCCTGGCCTTGTTCATGTTAATCTGGGTGCTGTAGCGGTAATCATAATACTCCGGGCCGAAGCCGTGCCCGCCCTCCGGCCCAAGCGTCTCGCGGAGCCAGACAATATAACCGTCTATCCGGCGCTCGAAGACGCCGGCGGAGAAGATGCCGGCCTTGGAGAAATACCACTCGAAGGAAATGTCATAGTTGTCGCTATACATGGGCTTGAGGCCGGTGTTGTTCTGCGAGATGGTGCCGCGCACGCCCTCGGCGTCCTCGTCGTCGGGGTCGCCGCCCTCGCGAACCGTGGTGCTTGGTATTTGCCGGGCGATGGAGGGGCGACCCATGGAGCGGGACCAGCTTGCACGCAGGACGATGTTGGCGGTGAGGTCGTAGCGGAGGTGCGCGCCGGGGAACCAGTCGGTGTAGGAGGCGTCCTTGGCGACCCGGTCATACGCGATGGTGGTGCCGGAGGTGTTTTGCCGGTTCACGTTGCCGGCGCCCTCGACATCGGTGTGTTCCATGCGCACGCCGGCGAGCCATGAGAAGCGGCCGTGCGCGCGGCCTGTCATGACATAGGCGGAAGTGACGTCCTCGGTGAGGTTCGCGGCGGGGAGGGTGGCGTTGTTCCTGAAAGTGAAATCGGGCGAATCGCCGAAGGGGGTGACAAGGGGCTTGATTTTATCAAAGTCAAAATAGTCGAACGCCGGATAATAGCCGTTGAACAGGCCCTCGCTGGGCTTGTCGCGCAACAATCGCGTGAAGCCGCGGGACGCGACGTAGTCGTAGCTGTAGGTGTTGTTCTCCGTCACGTAATCCTTGGAGCGCCAGGCCGCGCCGGCTTGAATATAATGCACGAGGAAGGATTTGGAGAAGCGGTGGTTCCAGTCGGCGGCGAGGTCGAGGGTTTCGTCGGTGATGGTTTGCGGGCTGAAGGAGTATCTTCCCGCCGTGTAGGTGTTCACGTCGGAGCCGGCGAAGATGGTGCCGAGCGGGCTTTGGTTGTAGGATTCCGCGATGACGGGCCGCTCGCCGGAACCGGCCTCTTCGTCAATGAGCAGCCCCCAGCCGCGGGCCTTGGTGCCGTAAAAGGTGTGGCTTTCGTAATGCGATTCCGACTGGCTGCGGCTGGCGGCAAGGCGGAGCCAGCCCCGTGAGTATTTGTATTCGGCGTCCGCCATGAACCGCCACAAGTCGGTGCGTTTGGTGGTGAGCCAGACGTAATTGCTCATCGTGGCGTCGAGCCATTCCTGGACGGTCTCGGTGTAGCCCGGCGCGATGGAGGCGTCCCGCCGCGTCCCGTTCTCGTCCACCGTGTAGGCGCGGCCGCCGGCGCGGATGGCGGCCTCCGAGGTCATGGCGTTGCCGTTGCTGGCCGCGCCCTCATACATGACGATCCGGTGGGTGCCGGAAAGCCGGGGGTCGCTGCGGTTCATTTTCGACTTGAAAAGATTATACATGGCCGACGCGCCCAGCCGCCACTTGCCCAGTTTTTTCTCCAGTTTCACGCTGCCGCCGGAGCGGTCGCGCAGCACGTCCGCCGAGACGAACCGCACCTGGGTTTTTATAATGGGGCGCCTCGCATACTCGGCGGCCTTGTCCGGGTTTGTTTGCCACAGGGCGGCAAGCTCCGAGTCCGTCAGGTCGGCGTCGGAGGTGGTGTAAAGATTGTCGGCGTTGGCATGGTGCAGCGTCGTCGCCAGGCGGTCTTGTGTGTTGAACGCGCTGGAGTGGCTGCCGGCGACTGTGATGGCCCACGTCTTGCCGGGGCCGAAGCGGTCCATGTAGCTGAAGCTCGCCGTGGGGCGCCAGTCGGAGCCGTCCCGGTAGGTGTTGTTGTTGCCGCCCACATTGTAATTAAAACGCCGGCCCTTCAGGCTGAGCGCGGACTTGGTCTTGAGGTTCACGTTTCCGCCGATGGAGTCCGCCGCCATGTCCGGCGTGGGGGACTTGGTCAGCCTCACCGATTCAATCATTTCCGCCGGCACGATGTCTATTGGGAACGATCTGTCGCCGTAGGTGCCGGCGGCGTTGGCCGCCGCCAGGGAGGAGCCGTCCATGGTGACGGTGCTCATCGCCTGCTCCATGCCGCGCACGCCGAACGAGCCGACCTCGCCGTTGATCAGGCCGGCGTTGTCCACGCCCGGAAGAAACTGGAGGAACTGGGCGATGTTGCCGTCGGCGATGGGGCCGTAGGCGTCAATGGCGACATCGTTCACGACGTTCGGCGCGTTTTGCTGCGCGACCAGCGCCGCCGCGTTGCCCTCGCGCTCGCCGGTGACGACGAACCGCTCAAGTTTATAAACATCCGCCGTCATGGAGATGACACGATCCTCTGACGCGCCGGCGGCGAGGGTGATTTTCAACGTCTGCGCATCCAGCCCCAGATAAGAGATTCGGAGCGTGTAGTCGCCGGCGGGCAAATCCATGAAGGCAAACTCACCCTTGTCCGTGGTCAACTGGCGCTCGTTGCGGGGCTCGATTTCGACCGTCGCGCCTTCCAGATAGTTTCCGGTCTCCTGCTGAAGGACCCGCCCGGAGATCGAGCCGGGGGCGGAGGCCTGCTGCCCTCGCGCGCCGGCCACGCCGAGCAAGGCGCAGAAAAGAAAAGCCAGCCCGCGGTGTAAAATGCGATTGGGCATGACACTCAAGCTCCGGCGGCGGC
>JAITDF010000232.1 GCA_031282705.1 Opitutaceae bacterium
ACCGCAGACTTCCAAGTCTGCTTCGAAGCTCATGCCTGATTGCGGGTTCGCGGCCAGGCGTGAGTTTTTAAGCAGGTTTGGAAACCTGCGGTACGACGGAAATGCGTAACATCAGTTTCTTATCTTGGCGGGCCCGTCGCCCCGCTCAAAACCAAGTCATCAAGCCCGCCCCAAGACCCGCGCGCCGCCGGCCTGCCCCGCAACTCCACGCCGGGCCTCCGCCCCGCCGGCCTCATCCCGCGCCCAGCCTCCTGCGCAACGTCACCGTGTCGCCCTGGCGCACGGCTTTCACGCGGAAACCGCCCTCGAGCATGCGCACGAGGTTCTCCACCTGGTCGGAACGCAACGTCGCGCTCACCGCCGTTTCCGCAAGCTCCGGGTCGGCGATGACGAGGCGGATCGGCGCGTTGCGCCGGTTGAACTCCGCCACCACGTTCGACAGCGGCTGCTCCGTGATGTCGAGCAGGCGCGGATGCCAGGCGATCAGGTTCTCGATTTTTTCCGTCGTCACGGTCTGCACGGTCAGGCTCGACTCCCGCGACACGACCGCCATCTGGCCGGCCTTCACGAGCGCGTCCCCCCGCTGGGTTTTCGAGCCGGGCGCGGACTCGCACTCGCCGCCGCGGGTGTGCACTTGCACGACGCCCGCGGTCACGAGCACCTCCACCGCGCTGCTTTCGCGGCGGACATTGAAACGCGTGCCCAAGGCGCGGAGATTGACGCCGTCGATGTTCAGGATGAACGGCCGGAGGGGGTCCTTCGCCACGTGGAAATTCGCCTCGCCGCGCTCCAGCCGCACGTAGCGCTCCGTGTCCGAATACCAGACCGTGATCGCCGCGCCGCGGTTCAATTCCACGATCGTGCCGTCATCCAGCTTGCTTTGTTCGATGCTGGAAATCATGTCGCCGCCGCCGGCCCGCGCGACCGCCGCCGCCGCCGCCGGCCCGCGGCTTCGCGCGACGCCGGGGATTCCGTCCGGCGCAAACACAAACAACGCCGCCGCGCACGCCGCGACCGCCGCCGCCGCGCACGCCGCCGCCGCGAGCGCGCCGGACGCCGCGCCCGCGAATGCGCGGCGGCGTCTCCCGAGCCAGGCGAAAACCGGCTCCCGGCGCGGGGCGAGCAGGTCGCGATTGGGGCGCGCCGCGTGCTCCGGGCGCCAGTCCGCCAGAATGTCGAGCCGCGCCCAGCGCGCGCGCTGGCGCTCATACTCCGCGGCGTGCCGCGGATCGGCGGTGAGCCAGTCCAGAAACGCGTCCTGGCCGGCGGCGCCGAGCCCCGCGTCCACGCGGATCACCCAGGCGGAGGCTTCGGAGATTATTCTGTCCTGCGGGTTCATGGATGCGGCGCGGTTGTGAGTGCGGGTGAAAGGCGGGCGCGGTTGTCAAGGGCGGGAGCGGCGGGGGCGCCGCTCAGAACCGGCGTCCGGGCGCGGTGTGTTTTTTGAAATAGGCATCGAGCTTTCTCAAGGCCAGCACGGACTGGATCTCCACCGTGTGCTCGGCGATGCCGAGTTCGGCGGCGGTCTCCTTTTGGGACATGCCGTAGAGTTTGCGGAGAGTGAGGATTTGCCTGCATCGGTTGGGAAGCGACTGGATGGCGCGGGTGAGCATCTCAAGCTCCTCGGCGCGCGCCACCGCGTGAGGAACATCGACGCCCTCATCCATGATGCCCGAGCAGTCGAATTCCGCTAATGAATCCACCCTGGCCACGGCGAGGTGCCGCGCGCGCATGAGCGCGAGGTTGCGCGCCGTCACAAACAAAAACGCCTTGGGCGAGCGCACCTCGCGCGTCACCCGCGCCTCCAGCACGCGCACAAACGCCTCCTGCGTGATGTCGTCCACGTCGCACCCGCTGCCGAACTGGCTCTTCAGCCATGCGCGCAGCATGGGCTCGTGCGGCTGGAGGTTTTCCGCAAACCACTTCGCGGGCTCTGAGTCTTGGGGCGGCATGGGTGCAGGTTTTTGTGCGTCGGGAAATTCCCCTGCATACAGGCCGCCCGGACGCCGGCGCGCAAGCGCGGATGTGCGTGAAACAGCTTTTCGGGCGCGATTCGATCAGACGGGAGTTGACCGGTTCCAAAGGGAAGGGCGCCGGACGTTGGCGCGGCATGCGCGCAACCGTGCCCTCGCATGGACGCCGCCGGGCCGCCATTCCAATCTTTCAACATACCACACTGACCTTGCATATTTTGAATCATTTTTGACTCCTCGCTGATGTCACGCGGAAGAGCCCATTCTCTTTCTTCTTTCCTCTTTCTCTTTCTCCCGGCCCGCACCTGACGAAAGAAGAAAGAGAAAGAGAAAAGAAGGTTCGTCGCTTATGTGCTGATGTTACGCGGCGGCCAGTCTTTTGGCAGGCTTTTGGCAGGGCGGTCTCGCCGAGACCGCCGTCGTTTGCCTCGTGGTGCTCGCGGCGGTCTCGGCGAGACCTCCCTACCAAAATCTGCCGACTGCGTAACATCAGTTATGTAGAGCCCGTGAGGCCTCGGAGCAGCGGTGTTTCAGCCCCGGAGGGGCGGCAGCGAGGGAAGGGCGGGGAAATGCGACGAGCCATTTTTGGGAGGTTCCCCGCCATTTATTCCCCCGTCCCGCGGGGGCCGCCCCTCATGTATTTCCCCCTCGCGCGGGACGCTGTGCAAGGGTTTGCATAACTCGGGCTATTGAAATGTTTTTCCTCCCCCCCTTTATCCCCTCCCCGGATTAAACCACAGCGCCCCCCGGCGCCCAGTCCCTGAAATCATAACTCCAATGAAACCCAAAAATACTGATCATCACCTGCCTGTGTCAGTCATCCGTATCGCCGCGGCATTTGCCATGACCGCGTTCTGTCTGCCCGGAATCGCACCCGCCCAATCGACGACGCCCGCCGCCGTCGATGACGAGATCATTCTGTTGGACCGCTTTGTCGTGAGCACCGAGAAGGACCGCGGTTACGCGGCGCACTCCACGCTCGGCGGCACCCGCACCAACACCGCCCTCAAGGACCTCGCCAATCCCCTCGATGTCTTTACGCCCGACCTGATGCAGGACCTCGGCGTGCAGGACATCCAGGACCTCACCGCCTTCGCCAACGGCGTCGAGACCAACCTGAACAGCGATCATAACTACGACGGTCAGGAGCGCGAGGTCTGGAATTATAATTACATGCAGATTCGCGGCTTCAAGGTCAACATGGTGACGCGTAATTTCATGGCGCTCAACTCCCAGTTCGAAGCCTACAACTCCGAACGCGTGGAATTTTCCAAGGGCCCCAACGCGATTCTCTCCGGCATCGGCGATCCCGGCGGCAGCGTGAACTACGGCACCAAGACCCCCAAGCTCCACAAAAGCTCCTATTCCTTCGCCTACCGGACGGACGATCTGGGCAGCCAGCGCGTCACCATGGATGTCAATCAGGTCATCGTCAAAAACATGCTGGGCATGCGCTTGAACGCGATGTGGGAGAACGAGGATTTCTACCGCCATCCCGCCTATGAAAAACAAAATGCCTGGCATCTCACCGCCAAACTCCGCCCCACCCGCAAGACCACCATTGATGTGGGCCATGAACGCCGGCGCTCGGACCGCGCAAGCCCGCCCAACGTGTTTCCCACCGACTTGATTTTGAATTGGAAAAACGCAGGATCGCCCCTCGCCACCAACATCCCGGCCTCGGGCAATAATATCTGGGTGAACAGCGGCACCGCCGATGTGACGGCGTCCTCGCAGGGCATGCAGATTTACGGCGAGACCTACATACTGGACAGCGATGGCGTGGCCCGCAATGCCAACAGAACCGCGCGCGGCACCAATGCCCGCATCGACGGCACCTCCACCACCAACAGGGACACGGCGTCCACCGGGATTGGCTATCCCAATGATATCGTGATCAGCGGGCCCAACGGCATCAATGACAGCGACTGGGACATCACCGAGTTGCGCGTCAGCCAGATCATCACCCCGGAGCTTCAGGTGGAGCTTGCCTACGGGCGTTCGGACAACCACGTGCGGCAGGGCAACAGCGTCAGCCGCGAGCTCAATGTCGATACGACGGCGACGCCCGGGAACACGCACGGCGGCGAGTGGTTTGTCCAGACCCAGCCGTTCTGGATCGACCGCCAGTTTGACATCACCCACTGGCGGGGCAGCGCCTCCTATGAACTCGACCTGGCCAAAAAATTGTCCTGGTGGGCCGGCAAGCATCAATTTGCCGCGGTGGCCGAAAATAATGAAAACGAGGAATGGTCGAACACCGGACGGTTCGTGGTCGCCTCCGGCCCGGGCGTCGCCTCCAACCTCAATTACCAGCAATCGAGCAAATATTTTTATATACGCGACTACCTGGACCCCGTGGGCGGCAAATGGTCCATACACGACCTGCGCAATCTTTATTATTCCGACGGCCTGACCAAGGGCGGCTACACGGCCAAATACGTGGCCCGCGACGCCTATGCCTTTTATAAAAAACGGACGGAGCGGGACACCGTGCTCGGCGTGCTGCAAAGCCGCTGGTTTGGCGACCGGGTGATCACCACCATCGGCATCCGCAAGGACTGGGAAAAATTATACCAAGGCGCGACCTATGTGGACCAATCGAATGCCATCGATGGCGAGCGTGGCGTTCAAAGGGCAGGCACCAGCGTCAGCAACGACTTCGGAAGACACCCCAAAAACGCCCCCTATCTCACCGCGCCGACCAGGAACTCCGGTTACTCGCGCAACTACGGCGTGGTCGTCCACGCAACCGACTGGCTGAGCCTCTCCGGCAATTACACCACCAACATGTCCTTAAGCGCCGAAAGCCGGGACATGTATAACAACTACCTGCCCCCGGCGTCCGGCGAGTCGAAGGACTTCGGCGTGCGCCTCAGCCTGCTGGACAGCCGCCTCAACATCAGCCTCATCAAGTATGAGACCAACCAGAACGGCTATGTCACCAGCGGCGGCAGCATCAATTCCCCATTTAATGATTTGAAAAAACTCGAAGATATAATCGTGAATAATGATGGCAGCTACACCAGCAAACTGCCCGGTGGTCAGCATACCACGACACAACGGCAGGCCAAGGGCGAGGAACTGACCGTCGTCGGCAGCATCACGCGTGACTGGACGCTCCGTCTGTCGGCGTCGCGCATGAGCAACAAACAGACCAATATCGCGCCCGATGTCAGGGCTTATTACCGGGCCAACCTGCAACGATACAAGGATCTGGCGGCGGCGCATCCCGACTGGCAGGACACCAGTGGAAACCTCATGTCTTACCACATCGCCAATGCCGAGGCCAACTGGGCGAAGATGGACACCCTCGAAAGCACCGAAAACTTTCCGGCCAGCAAATATAATGTCCGCCTCACCACCAAGTATTCCTTCAACCGCACACTCCTGAAAGGCCTGTCCGTCGGCGGAAACATCCGCTGGGCCAGCGCCCCGATCATCGGCTATTATCATATAAACACCGGCGAAAGCGGCTCCCTCTACGCCGGCCACCCCGAGTTGAACGGCATGTATGACATCACGCGATACGCGAAGGCGGACGCGCAGTATTTTATGGACTTGTTTTTCAGCTACGAGCGCAAAATCTATCGCGATCTCCTGTGGCGGGTGCAAATCAACATTAACAATCTGCTTGACGAGACCGACCCCTACCCGACGAAGGCGGTCAATGACAAGGACGGCGCCGATTTCCAATGGGTGGCCTATCGTTACCGCCCGATAGACGGACGGGTGATTTCGCTTACCACCAGCGTCAGCTTTTGAGCGCCGCGTTTCCTGTGACGGCCGTTTGGAATCCTCCTGACGGCCGTCTGGAAGGGTGGCCTCCGGGCCGATTTCCAACCATTATTTTAGACAGAATGAACAGAATGGAAAAGAATGAACAGAATAAACAACCCATTCCGTCCATTCCGTCAAATTCCGTCCATTCTGTCTAAAAAAACGAACCATTAAATTAACCGCGAAGGACGCGAAGGATGCGAAGAACGGAAAAATGAAACTGGAAAAACAACAGCCTTTGGAGCTTTCATCCTTCGCGTCCTTCGCGGTTATAAAAATCGAACCATTGTTTTGAACAGAAGGAAACAAAGGCAACGAAGGTGAAAACAAAGAAGACATGTGAAATGAAAGGATTTTCTTCGTTCCCTTCGTTTCCTTCTGTTCAATAAAAAGAACCATTATTTTGACCGGCCTTCGCTTTCGGACTTCAACTTAAACTGCCAACTTAAACTGCCGGCGAAGCCGTCCTGCTGCCGCTCCTCCGAGGCTTCACTGTCCCATCGAAAATAGACAACGACGAACTCTACTTTTACTAAACCCTTGTTTCTGAATTTTTCAAAAGTTCCCTACATGAAAACACAAACCACGCCCCCCAAACCCACCCCGCTCGCGCGCCTGTTTTTTGCCGGCGCTTGCATCGCACTGTCAGCCACCCTTGGCCGCGCGGCCGATTGTTACGTGACGCCCGAAGGCGCGGGCGCGGCCAGCGGCGCCGACTGGGCCAACGCCATGCCGGCGTCCGGTCTGCAAAACGCAATCCACGCACTGGCGCCCGGCGACACGCTCCACATCGGCAGCGGCACCTACACGCCCGGCACGACGCCCAGCTCGCTCACCATCGCGGGCGACGGCCTCCCCGGCGCGCCCAAGCAAATCATAGGCGTGGACACCGGCGGCGGCATGCCCGTGTTCAAAGGCGCCTACACGCCCGGCGTGTCCTCCGGCGGCACGTTTCTCAGCTTCCCGGCCGCCAGCGCCAGCCATTGGAACATAAAAAACCTCGTCATCAAAAACCACCGTTTCCCCGTCCGCATGAGAGTGACGGGCACGACCTATGCCCTGCGCACCTATATCACCCTTGAAAACATTGTGTGCGACTCGGTCGAGGACGGCTTCGGCATTTATAATGCCTCCAGGATAACAATAAAGAACTGCACCGTCACGCGCCACACCAAGAAGGCATTCCGCATCAGCGATTACAGCCAGTATATAACGCTTGAGGGTTGCTACTCCGATTGCAACGGCGGCGACGACAGCTTCCCCTCCGCGGCGATACCGACCGGCTTTTGCTGCGACGACACCGGGGGCCAGCCCATCATCCACGACATCTCGTTCATCGACTGCGTAGCCCGCAACAACCGCTACAAGCAGGCGGGCGACGCCTACTGGAACGGCGACGGTTTCACCAGCGAGGGCGGCGCATACAACCTCCTCTTCCTGCGCTGCCAGGCCTATGACAACGACGACGGCGGCTTTGACAACAAGGCGGCCAACGTCACCTGCCGCGACTGCATTTCCGGAGGCAACAAAAAGGGCTTCCGCCAATGGGGCGTCAATGGGCTGATGTATAATTGCGTCGCCGTTAATAATGCAAAACGGGGCGGCACCAACGACTCCGACTCCATCTGGGTGAGCGGGACCAGCTCCAGCCGCGCCGTCGGCGGCGATCTGACGGTGCATGGCTCGACCTTTCACAATGCCGTCAATACGCAGGTGTTCGTGCAGGCGGGCGCCAAGGCCACGCTTATCGACTCGATTCTTTCGACCGTCCGCCCCTCGCCGGGCGCGTTCACATCGGGGAGTGTGACGCTGGTCAACACCGCGACCTACCGCCCCGGCGCCGGCGACGACCCGCTTTACACCGCCGCCGCCTCATCGTGGCAGGGTTACCCGGCGGACGGCATGGACAGCCAGCTCTACGGGACGGAAAAAGGCTACAACAGCACGCTGGTCAACGGCCCGGCAAACGCGGCGCCCGCGCTTGACATCACCGCCGCGCCCCTCACTGGCGACGCGCCGCTCACCGTCCGTTTCACCGCCGCCGCCGCCGACACCGACGGCGTGATTGCCAATTACGCCTGGGACTTCGGCGACGGGCAGACGTCGTTTGATCAAAATCCCTCCGTCACCTTCGGCGCGCCCGGCGACCATATTGTCATCTGCACCGTCACCGACAACCGGGGCGCGACGACGGCGAGGAACCTCCAAGTCACCGTCGGCGCACCCTCGACCCCGGTCGCGCTCCGCATCGAGGCGGGTTCCGCCGCCGCGCTCGTTGACGCCGCCGGGCGCGTCTGGGCCGCCGACTACGGTTACGGCGCCGGCGGCGGCGCCACCGACCGCGGCGTCATCGAGATCGACGGCACCGACGACGACCGCATCTACCAGACCGAACGCTGGGGCGTTTCCAACTACACCCTCCTCCTCGCCAACGGCACCTACACCGTGCGCCTCCATTTCGCCGAGACTTACACGGGCATCACCGCCGCCGGCCAGCGCGTATTTTCCGTGACCGCCAACGGCGCCTCGCCCGCCGGTTGGAGCGGCATCGACGTCTTTGCCCAGGCCGGCGGCGTCCGCACCGCCCTCATCAAGGAAGGCACCGTGCGCGTGACGGACAACACCCTCCGCCTCGACTTCGCCGCCACCGCTGACAACACCATGATCAGCGGCATCGAGATCATCCCGGACACCGCCGGCGCCGGCGACATCCCGCCGACCGCGCCGGCAAATCTCGCCGCCGCCAACATCGGCTGCAACGCCTTCGACCTCTCATGGGACGCCGCCGGGGACGATGCCGGCGTCACCGCTTACGAGGTGTTCCTCAACGGCGCCTCCCACGCCGTCCTCCCCGGCACGGCCACGTCCGCCACGCTCGCCGGCCTCAACCAGTTCACCACCTATGCCGTGACAGTGCGCGCGCGCGACGCCTCCGGCAACACCTCCGCCGCCAGCG
>JAITDF010000290.1 GCA_031282705.1 Opitutaceae bacterium
GGCATGCACCCGCCGCCCGCCGGCACCTGCCTGCATGCGCCGCCACCGCCGCCGCCTTCGCTTTCCCCGCCCCTACCCTTCCCCACCCCACCCTCGCCCCTCGCCCCGCGCCACCCCGCCCCCGTCCCTGCCCCGCCCCAGCCGGCGGGGCATGCGGCGGGCGGCGGAGGCAACATGTCCAATGGGTTTTTCAAGGGACTTTCTAGATTTGACGCAATTTTTGACGTGCCACCTTTTGCCCGTCGTGGCAGAAACCTTGTTTTTCCCATTCCCATGAACATCCACGAGTATCAAGCCAAGGCCCTCTTCGCAAAACACGGCATCGCCATCCCCAAAGGCGCTCCCGCCAAATCCGCCGCCGAATTTGACGCCGCCCTCGCCCAAATCCCCGACGGCGTGTGCGTCGTCAAATCGCAAATCCACGCCGGCGGGCGCGGCAAAGGCACCTTCACCGACGGCTTCCAAGGCGGCGTGAAAGTCTGCAAAGGCGGCAAGGCCGAGGCGAAGGAAGTCGCGGCCCGGATGCTCGGCAACACCCTCGTCACCAAGCAAACCGGCCCCGCCGGACGCAAGGTGCGGACGCTCTATTTCACCGAGGCCAACCCAATCAAAAAAGAATACTACCTCGCCATCCTCCTCGACCGCGCCACCTCCCGCCCCGTCATCGTCGCCTCCACCGAAGGCGGCATGGAAATCGAACAGGTCGCCCATGACACCCCCGAAAAAATCTTCAAAATCTTCATCGACCCCGGCTACGGCCTCGCCGACTTCCAGGCCCGCGAACTCGTCTTCAAACTCGGCCTCAACCCCGCCGAGCAGAAAAACGCCGTCAAACTCCTCCGCGCCCTCTACGCCATGTTCTGGGAAACGGACGCCTCGATGATCGAAATCAACCCCCTCATCACCCAGCCCGACGGCGCCGTCCTCGCGCTCGACGCCAAAGTCTCCCTCGACGACAACGCCCTCTACCGCCACCCCGACCTCGCCGCCCTCCGCGACCTCAACGAGGAAGACCCCAAGGAAACCGAAGCCTCCAAATTCGGCCTCAATTACATCGCCCTCGACGGCTCCATCGCCTGCCTCGTCAACGGCGCCGGCCTCGCCATGTCCACGATGGACATCATCAAACACTACGGCGGCAACCCCGCCAACTTCCTCGACGTCGGCGGCGGCGCCTCCAAGGAAGCCGTCACCGCCGCCTTCAAAATCATCCTCAGCGACCCCAACGTGAAAGGCATCCTCGTAAACATCTTCGGCGGCATCATGGACTGCGACGTGATCGCCCAGGGCATCGTCGCCGCCGTCCGCGAAACCGGGCTGAAGCTCCCCCTCGTCGTCCGCCTCGAAGGCAACAACGCCGACGCCGGCAGGAAAACCCTCGCCGCCGCCGCCGCCAGCCTCCCCACCCTCGTCCCCGGCGACAGCATGGCCGACGCCGCCCGGAAAATCGTGAAACTCGTCGCCTGACCGGCGAACGCCGCCATCCACCGTCAACGCCACACCGTCATGCTGAAAATCACCGACATCGCCTTCACCGGCACCCCCGTCACCGACATCGCCAAAGCCCGCGCCTTCTACGAAGGCGTGCTCGGCCTCGTGCCCGGCCACATCTTCCAGTTCGAAGGCAGGCACTGGATCGAATACGACATCGGCCCCGCCAAAAACACCCTCGCCATCACCGACGGCAACCCCGAGTGGAAACCCTCCCCCGCCGGCACCGCCCTCGCGCTCGAAGTCGAGGACTTCGCCGCCGCCGTCGCCCACCTCCGGGCGAACCAGGTTGCATTCCTGGGCGAGCCCGCCGAGACCCCCGTCTGCCGCATGGCGCTTGTCACCGACCCCGACGGCAACACCATCACCATCCACAAGTGCAAACACGCTGAATAACGTCCCCGTCTTTCCTCTTTCTCTTTATTCTTTATCTTTCTCTTCATGCGGGAAAGGACGCGGGGAGAAAGATAAAGAATAAAGAGAAAGAGGAAAGAATGAGGCGGACGGACTTATATAAAGACTCTCCAACCAAGAAACGCTCAACAAACCCACCATCATGTCCATCCTCATCACACCAGAGACCAAAATCCTCGTGCAAGGCATCACCGGCTCCTTCGGCGCCACGCACGCGAAACTCTCCCTCGACTACGGCACGCAACTCGTCGCCGGCGTCACCCCCGGCAAAGGCGGCCAGTGCTTCGAGCACGCCGGGCACAAGGTGCCCATCTTCAACACCGTCGCCGACGCCGCCCGGGCCACCGGCGCCACCGTCTCCTGCATCTTCGTGCCCCCGCCTTTTGCCGCCGACGCCATCCTCGAATGCGTCGATGCCGGCCTCGACCTCGTCGTCGCCATCACCGAAGGCATCCCGATCAAGGACATGGTGCGCGTGAAACACGCCATGCGCGGGTCCGGCGGGAAAACCCGCCTCGTCGGCCCCAACTGCCCCGGCCTCGTCACCCCTGGCGCCGGCGAAGGCTCGAAAGGCGGCTGCCGCATCGGCATCGCCCCCGGTTATATAAACAAAAAAGGCCACGTCGGCGTCGTCTCCCGCTCCGGCACCCTCACCTACGAGGCGGTCTGGCAGCTCACGGTCAAAAACATCGGCCAGAGCACGACCGTCGGCATCGGCGGCGACCCGGTGAACGGCACCTCGCACCTCGACGTGATCAAACTCTTCGCCGCCGACCCCGACACCCACGGCATCATCATGATCGGCGAAATCGGCGGCAACGCCGAGGTCGAGGCCGCCCGCTGGCTCAAGGCCAACTGCGCCAAGCCCGTGGCCGGCTTCATCGCGGGCGCGACCGCCCCCGCCGGCCGCCGCATGGGCCACGCCGGCGCGATCGTCGGCGGTGCCGAGGACACCGCGTCCGCGAAGATCAAGGTCTTCAAGGAATGCGGCATCGAGGTCGCCGAGACCCCCAGCGACATGGCCGACGCCCTCCTCCGCGCCGCCAAGGCCCGGGGCGTCACCCTGAGCTGATTCACCGGGAGCGGGAGCGCCCGGACGGCCGGGCGCCCAAGCCCTTTACCGGGAACGCGGCCACCGCGGCGCGCTGATGCGCCGTGATGGGAGTTATGGGAGGCATGGCGTTCTCAGGGTGCCATAACTCCCATTTCTCCCATATCTCCCATCTCCGGCAACAGCGCGCATCAAGGCGGGCTGCGGGAACCGGCTTCGCGGGCGTAGGCGGGGATGATGCCGTCAAAGGAGCCGTTGCTGAAAAAGATGACCAGGCGCGGGCGCGCCGGGTCCGCCGGGAGCGTGGAGGCGGCGAGCGCGGCGCGGAGGGCGGCGTTGGTGTCGAAGGCATGGGCGGCCACGTTTTTGGCGGCGAGCCGGAGGGCGACCTGACGCGGGTCGAAACGGGCGGCGGCGGCGAGCGCGGCGGCGCGGTTGACCGGGCCGAGAAAGACTTCGTGCGCGTTTTCGAGGGCGCGGGCAAAATCGTCCTGAAGGCGGTTGGTGCGCGCGGTGTTGCTGCGCGGCTCGAAGACCGCCGTGAGCGTGGCGGCGGGGAAGCGGTTGCGGAAGGAGCGGAGCGTCCCGGCGATGGCGGTGGGGTGGTGGCCGAAGTCTTCGACGATGGTGAGCGCGGGCGTGGCGAGGAGCGTTTCCTGGCGGCGGCGCACGCCGCGAAAGCGGGAGAGGGGGGCGAGGCTGAAGGAATTTTTGATTTCCGATTTTCGATTTTCGATTGCGGGCGCCGCCGCGCCAAATGAGGGCGGGCGCGGCGGCGCCCCAATCGGAAATCGAGAATCGAAAATCGAAAATTCCGCGGCGGCGGCGGCCATGGCGGCGTTGCGGGCGTTGTAGAGGCCGGGGAGCTGCCAGTGGATGCGCGCCCATTCGGCGCCGCCCCGGAGGAGCGTGAAGGAGGCGCCGGCGGCGTCCTCGGCGAAATCGACGATGCGGACAAAGTTGTTTTCACCCGTGCCGGCGAGGAGAATCCCGCACCAGCGGACGTTTTCGAGCACGGCAAGGAGGGCGGGGTCGTCGCCGTTGGCGATGATGACGCCGTTGCGCGGGACAAGGCGCGTCAGGTGCCCGAAGGCGCGGCTCACGTCGGCGAGGTCGCGGAAGATGTCGGCGTGGTCAAATTCGAGGTTGTTCAGCACGGCGATGTGCGGCGCGTAGTGGATGAATTTCGAGCGTTTGTCGAAAAAGGCGCTGTCGTATTCGTCGCCCTCGATGACGAAAGGCTCGCCGGGCGCGCCGAGGCGGCTGCCGGTCGGGGGGTCGCGGGGGACGCCGCCGATGAGGTAGCCGGGGTCGCGCCCGTTTTCGCGGAGCAGGAAGGCGGTGAGCGCGGTGGTGGTGGTCTTGCCGTGGGTGCCGCAGACGACGATGTTGCGGCGCGATTTGAGCACGAGGTCGTGGAGCATCGCGGGCAGCGAGGTGAAGGGGTGGGCTCGGGTTTCGAGGAGCCATTCGACCTCGGGGTTGCCGCGGCTCATGGCGTTGCCGACGACGACGAGGTCGGGCGCGAGCGCGGCGAGGCGCGCGGGGTCGTAGCCTTCGTGGAGCGTGATGCCGGCGGCGGCGAGCAGGGTGCTCATCGGCGGGTAGGCGGCGTTGTCGGCGCCGAGCACGAGGTGGCCGGCGTCGCGCGCGAGCAGGGCGGCGTTGCCCATCGCGGTGCCGCAGATGCCCATGAAGTAGATTTTCATATTATGCGCCGCATCCAAGCGCGCCGGGGCGCAGGGCGGCGATACTGAAATCGCGGGCCCCGCCCCGCGCCGTCACGGAGAGCGGTTCAAAGTGATGCCGCCTCCCCTGCCCTGCCCCACCCCACCCTGCCGCCGCCGGAATCTTTCCCCTTTTTCC
>JAITDF010000323.1 GCA_031282705.1 Opitutaceae bacterium
CTGACGGGCGTTTTGGAAAAATCATGTCTCACGCGGCGGCTATGGGGACGCAGGACAAGCGTCCCGCCGGGACGTAGGGCAAGCGTCCCGCTTGCCTGACGGGAGCAGGATGCTCCCGCCACTTCGGTGCGGCGCGCTTTGCGCGCCGCCAGGCAAGCGGGACGCTCGCCCTACGTCCCAATCTGGCAGGCGTCCCGCTCGCCCTGCGCCCCCAAAGCCGCCGCCGCGCTGATTGGAAACCAGCACGAACCGCGCGGACTCCGCCAGCACGCCGGGCCGCGCGGCGGGATCGGGAAACCACTCCTCCAACGCGCGCCGCCGGAGCACCGCATAGACGACACCCGGCCCGCCCCACCGGACGCGGAACGCCGCCCCGTCGATGAAGCGCGACGCCGTGCGATGCGGCTCGGCCCGGATGCCGAACTCCAGCTCGCCGGCATAATCCACCACATTGACCGTGCGCCCCAGATAAACCGGCAAATCCTGCGGATACTCGCCGAGCACAAACACCTCGTCGCCGGGCCGGAGCACCGGCGCGAGCGCGAGCGCGATGGACTTGGTCCCGCGCACATCGAAACACCCGGCGAGCGGATTGAACGCGACAAACAACACCGCGAACGTCGCCCCCACCCCCGCGATCAACCCCCGCGGCACCCACGCCCCCGCCGCCGCGCCCCAGTCCTCTTTCCCGTCCTCTTTCTCCTCTTCGGTCTCGTTCTCGTTCTCGTTCTCTTTCTCGTTCTCTTTCCCCGCCGCGCCCGCCGCCGCCCCCGCCGCCGCGCCTCCCGCGCCCGCGCCCGCCGCCGAGCGCCCGGCGTTTCCGGCAACCACGGCGACCCCCGCGAGCAACGCCACCGCGCCGCCGCCCAGCCACCCCGCCAGCACCCACCGCCACGGCGCGACCACCGGCGCGAGGGAGGCGTATTTCGGCGGCACCGGCCACGCCGCCGCGCCCGCGGCCAGCGCCAGCGCGAAAACCGCGAACCCCAGCACCCCGCGCCGCAACCCTGGCGACACCCGGCGCGCCGCCCACTCCTCCGCCAGCCACCGCCCCGCCGGCACCGCCAGCGCCGGAAACACCGGCAGGATGTAAGGGATGAGCTTCGACTGCGACATGGAAAAAAACACCGCCACCACCACCACCCAAAGCACGAAAAACCACCCCTCCCGGTTCTCGCGCCGCGCCCGCCAGCCGCCCGCCAGCGAACGCCGCAACGCCTGCGCCCCAAACGCCGCCCACGGCAGAAACCCCCCGATCAGCACCGGCGCGAAAAACCACCACGGCTGCACCCGCCCGTGCACGCGCGTCGTGTAACGCAGGAAATGCTCGTGCACAAAATAGAACCACGCGAAATCCCGCTCCTTCTCCGGCGAGCAATTCTCCAGCGCCGCCAGCGCATGCCACGGCGCGGCGATGGCCAGAAACACCGCCGCGCCCCCCAGCACATGCGCCGGCCAAAGCTCCCGCCACTGCCCGCACACCGCCACCCACGCAAAAGCCACCGCGCACGGCAGCACCAGCCCGACCAGCCCCTTGGTCAGGACGGCCAGCGCCATGCACGCATAAAACACCATGAACAACCCCGCCCGCGCCCCCCCGCGCCGCCGGCGCACCGCGAGCAGAAACGCAAAAAGCGCGCCCGCCATCGCCGCCGCCAGCGCCATGTCGAGCAGCACCATCTGGCTGAGCCCGAAGTAAAGCAGCGACGTGGCGAGCACCACCGCCGCCCACCACCCGGCGCGCCGCCCGTAAAGCACGCGCGCGGCCGCATACGTGGCGAGCACGCCGCCCAGCGCGAAAAGCGCGTTCCAGAAACGCGCGGTGAACTCATTGACCCCGGCCACCCGGAACGTGGCCGCCGAAAGCCAGTAAAGCAGCGGCGGTTTCTCGAAATATTTCACGCCGTTGAGCCGGGGCGTCACGAAGTCGCCCGACGCGGCCATCTCGCGCGGGATCTCCGCATAGCGCCCCTCGTCCGGGTTGTTCAGCGGGCGGAACCCGAGCACGGCGAAAAACCACACCGCGCCCAGCGCCGCGAGCAGCGTCAAATCGCGCCGCCACGCGCGGCGCTCCCCGGACGCCGCCGCCGCCGCCGCGGACATCGCCGCGCCGGTCAAGCCCGCGCCGGTCCGCCCGGCCTGCGAAAATTCATGCTGATGAAAAAAAAGCGCCATGAGCCCGTGGTAGGTTACAAAAGTAAAGCCGAAATCGGAAAATTGACGGGACGCGGAGGGACGCGGCAGAAGCAGCCCCGGAAGTCCGCCGCACGCCGGCAGGCGTCGCGACCGGCTGGCGGCGCGGAAGCATGCCATGCCGCGGGCCGGCGGATTGTCTCTGCGCCCGGAACCACCCCCCGCCTCCGGGCCGGAAGCCGCAAAAGGCGCGCGGCCAGGCGCGGGTTTTCAAACAGGTTTGGCTCCGGGCGAAGCGGGAATCCGCCAACCCGTGTCACATCACTTGGGTGGTTTTTATATTTTCATATTTTCCGACATATCCGTCCATCCGGCCCGCCGGCCTGGCGCGTCCGCCAGACACCCGCCCCCTGCGATCAAGATTCTCACAAAACGGCGGCTGGACGACGGCGGCGGTGGTGCCGTCGGCCGCAGCCGCGACTGCTGCATCTTCCCGAAAACGACACCTTGCTCCGCAACCGCCCCGAGTCAAACGGCCCGGCGATGAAGAAAACATGAATTTTTTGCGCCCCGCCGCTTGTATAACTGATGCTGCGCGAAACCACCGCGGCACGGACGCCAAGCCCCAAACGCTCCTGCGTAACTGATGTTACGCATTTCCGTCGTACCGCAGGTTTCCAAACCTGCTTAAAAAC
>JAITDF010000329.1 GCA_031282705.1 Opitutaceae bacterium
ATCTCCCGGGGGGGCCGGGGCGGCCAGTTTGGGCCGGCTTTGGGCTGGGGGGTCGCCCCGCCCCCGCCGCGCGCACCACTCGCAAAACGAGGGGGGTCTCGGCGAGACCGCCCTGCCAAAATCTGCCGACTGCGTAACATCAGTAAAGAGGAAAGATTTCCGGCGGGTGGCACGACTTTGAATTATACCAACAGGGTGGATTTTGTTTTGGTTATTGGTTGAGTTCCTCGTCGAAACAGACGGCGACTTTGCCGCAGCGCCCGCCGGCCATGAGCGCGTAGGCGTCCGCGACTTTTTCGAGCGGAAAACGGTGCGTGATGAGCCCGGCGGGGTGGAGGTTCCAGGCGACGAGACGCTCAACCAGTTCCTCCATGCGCCAGATCGAGGTGACCCAGGAGCCGTAAAGCGTTTTCTGCTCGTGAATCATGTCGGGCGAGGGATTGAGCGCCATGCCGCCGCCTTCGCCGATCATGACCATGCGGCCCCATTTGCGGGTGGCGCGCAGGGCGGTGTTGCGGGCGGCGGCGCTGGCGGAGCACTCGACGGCGCGCTCGACGCCGTGGCCGCCGGTGAGCGCCCGCACTTGGGCGACGTTGTCCGGGCCGGATTGCAAAACCTCGTCGCACAGGCCGAGGTCGCGGGCGATTTTCAGGCGCTCGTCGATGATGTCGATGCCGATGATTTTGCGCGCGCCGAGCCTGCGGCAGAGCGCGCCGGCGGCGAGGCCGACGGGACCGAGCCCGGTGATGAGCACCGAGTCGTTGCCGCTGACGCCGATTTTTTCGAGCCCCTCGTAAACCGTGCCGAAACCGCAGGCGACCTGCGCGCCGTCGGCGTAGCTGAGCGAATCGGGCAGGTGCACGAGGTCCTTTTCCTCGGCGAGCAGATACCCGGCCATGCCGCCGTCGCGCTGCCAGCCGTAGGCGCGGCGGTATTTCCCGCCGGTGCAGGAAATCATGTAGCCGCGGCGGCAGTCGTTGCACACGCCGCAGCCGGAAATGTGATAGACGATGACACGGTCGCCCTCGGCAAAGCGGCGGCAGCCGGGGCCGGCCTTGACGATTTGCCCGCACGGCTCATGCCCGGCGATCATGCCGGGCTGGTAGCCCTCGGGGCCTTTGCCCAGGTGCCCGTGGTAAATGCAGCGGATGTCGGAGCCGCAGATGGTGGAGCATTTCATGCGCAGGAGCACCTCGCCGTGGCCGGGCGCGGGCACGCGGCGGGCGATGAGTTTCGCGGTGCTGTCGCCGGGCAGGACGGCGGCGGACATTTCGTCGGGAATGGTGATGGCAGGCATGGCGGAACGGGGGATTGTCAGGGCGAAATCCTATCAGGCGCGGGGCGCCCCGGAAATGCACGGACATGACCGAATAATGGATATTCTTGACCTGTTTTTGGAAAAGCCGACGATGGCGGGCATGGCCAGATCATCCGTGCCGGCAGGTCGCGTGAAGGACCCGGCGCCGCCGGCGTTCATCTCCCGGCAGACGGGGCGCCGGCGTTATTTTTTCAACAACCTCGCACCCGCGCCCGCGGCGCCCGGCGTCGTGGTGGCGTGCGGCGGCTGGGAGCGATGCGCGCCGGACTACGTGGTGGAGCGGGCGGATTTCCGGTTTCACGCGGTGGAGTTTGTGGCGCAGGGACGCGGCAGTCTGGAGATTTTTGGACATGAACGGCCGCTGCGGGCCGGCTCGCTTTTCAGTTACGGCCCCGGTGTGGCGCACCGGATTTGCAGCGACCCCGCCGAGCCGCTGGAGAAATATTTCGTGGATTTCAGCGGGCGAAAGGCGGCGGGCCTGGCGAGGGAATTGCAGGCGGCGGGCGTGGTGCGCGTGGCGCGGCGCGAGTTTGCGCAGACGTGGTTCGAGCAACTGCTGGAAACGGGCGCGCAGGCGGGCGGCGGGGCGGCGGGCGTCTGCGCCCTGCTGGTCGAGTTGATTGTGCGCCACGCGCTGCTGGGGCCGCCGCTGCCGGCCGGGACGACGCCGGTTTCGCGCATGGGGTATGAGCGCTGCGTGATGTTGCTGCGTGATCATTTTCCGACGCTCGCAAGCGCGGACGAGCTTGCCCGGATGGCGCACATGGACGCCGCCTACATGACGCGGTTGTTTCAACGGCACGGCGGCGAGAGCCCCTACCGGATGCTGGTGCGGCTGAAGATGCACCGCGCGGCGGAGCGGCTGGTGTCGGAGGCGCGGTCGCTCAAGGAAATCGGCGCGGAGGTCGGGTTTGCCGATCCCTATCATTTCTCGCGCGTGTTCAAGCGCGTCCACGGCCTGCCGCCAAGGCGGTTCCAGGAAAATTATCACAGGGGAAAACTCATGCCGTCACCATGACGGCACGATGGTGCCGGCATAAGCCCCTCGCTATTTTTCAATGGCGGCGGACCGCATTTGGCGCGGGCGCAACCCAAAGTCGTGTCACTTCCTCCACGCTCGTTCTTCGTTCTTCGTTTCTCGTTTTTCGTTCTCTTTCTCGTTCTCGTTCTCTCCGTCTTCGGGACGTTTCGAGAGAGCGCGCGAAAACGAAAAACGAAGGACGAGACGATTCATGATGGCGTGACAACTTTGCCTCCCCCGGCGGGGCTGCGAGACATCGCTGCATTTGTTTCCGATTTATTTCCACCCTGTTGTGAATCCGGCTGCAAAAACACGTTGCATTCCCGTCCGGCGCCGCCCCAATGTGCCGGACTGTTCGCCGTTCTTTGCACTTTCCTGGGCAACGGGAAAAGCCGTGAAAACCGGCTGCAGTTGCGCTGCGGTAACGCATCAGTCCAGACCTCCGGCCCCGCGCTGCGAATGCGCGGGGAAATCCAGTCGGCCCGCACGGGCCCGGCGAAGGTGGAGGCGAGGCAGGGGCGCGCTGCGCGCGCAAGTGAGGAAGTCCCAAGTGCCAGGTGACAGGTGACAAGTATCAAGTGACAAGTAACAAGAATCCGGGGCGCCCCCTTCTGGTTCTTGATACTTGTTACTTGGCACTTATTACCTGATGTTACGCGGCAGCCAGTCTTTTGGCAGGCTTTTGGCAGGGCGG
>JAITDF010000465.1 GCA_031282705.1 Opitutaceae bacterium
ACCGTCACCGAGCAGGCCGGCGCCGACAGCTCCCGCGCCTTCGGCTTCGAGTCCATCTCCCTCGCCGCCATCGACGCCGTCGAAGTCTATAAAAACCTCAGCGCCGACCTCGACGCCGACGCCCCCGCCGGCCTCATCAACATGCGCTCCAAACGCGCCTTCGACCGCAAGGGCCGCCGCGTCTCCTACAGTGTCGGCATCTCCGCCGTCTCCGAGGAGCTCCGCCTCGGCCAGACCCCCGGCCCCGGCGACACCAACCGCCACAAGGCCCGCCCGAACTTCAGCCTCGAATACTCCGACGTCTTCCTCGGCGGCAAACTCGGCGTCATTTTCAACCACAACCGCTCCAGCATTTTCAACGAATACCTCATGGTCTCCCACTACGCCGACACCTACGCCGGCCCCGACCGCATCTCCTTCACCGACGGCCCGAAAATCACCAACCGCTCCTCCACCTCTTTCCGCGTCGATTACAAATTCTCCAGAAAATTCTCCGCCGGCGTGAACTTCATGCTCTCCGACTACTACGCCTTCTTCGACAACCGCCAGCTCACCGTCTATCTCCACGGCGCCAACGGCGCCACCCGCGCCAATATCGTCGGCGACAACCCCCTCACCGCCTTCACCACCACCGGCGGCGGCGGCTACCTCGTCGCCTCCGGCGTCGCCAACTCCAAGCTCACCAAAACCTGGAGCCTCATGCCCTCCTTCGACTGGAAACCCGCCAAAAACCTCACCATCGAGGGCCGCTTCGCCTGGTCCGAGTCGGACAACCACTACAAGGCGTTCGGCGACGGCCACATCAAGAACACCACCAACCTCCGCCTCACCGGCGTGGACATCGCCGCCCGCCGCTCTTCCCCGACCTCCTCCGACTGGAAAATCACCCAGCTCGGCGGCCCGGACTGGGGCCTGCTCGACAACTACCAAAACGACATCTGGTCCAATCCCCTCACCGCCCCGAACGCCCCCCGCCCCGCCATCTCGGACTCCGGCCAGAGCGACTTCAACAAAGTCCTCTCCGCCTCCCTCGATGCCATCTGGAAACACGACGCCTGGCGCCTCCCCACCTTCTTCAAGGCCGGCCTCAAAGTCAGGACCGACCAGCGCGAATTCTCCAATCCCGACGACTGGAACGTCTGGCAGTATTACGGCCGCGGCGGAGACCCCGACTCCTTCCCCCGCGGACTGGCCAGCGGCAACCTCTTTGACCTCGGCTCGCACGACGCCGCGCTCTATTCCACATCCATCCTCCCCCCGGCCTTCACCGGGCGCACTTGGGCGTGGCAAACCTTCCAGGCGCACCCCGAGTATTTCATGCACATCGGCGACCCCGACAACCCCGACCCGCCCGCCAACCTCGTCGGCCGCTACTACAACGCCTTCATCGGCAACGAGCGCGCCATAGACGAGCAGGTCGCCGCCGCCTACGCCATGTTCGGCGCACGCTGGAAACGCCTCCAACTCCAGGCCGGCATCCGCTGCGAGCACACCAAGGACACGCTCGAACAATGGGCCCCCCGCACGAAAGAGGAAGTGGGCGCGCTCTACGACGGGCTTGGGGTGCCGGAAAGCGTCTGGTGGGACAATTCCAACCAGCGGGCGAACAGCGTGGCGGGCCTCCAATACCAATACTTCACCAAACCCAAGCGGCGCATCGCCAAAAACTACGGCAACGCCTTCCTCAGCGCCGCCCTCAAATACGACGCCACCCAAAACCTCATCCTCCAGCTCGGCGCACACCAGGCCATCGCCCGCCCCGCCCTCGCCCGCATCGCCGGCACCGTCGGCTACAGCAACGACAACCGCATCACCGCCCCCAACCCGGGCCTCCTCCCCGAGGAATCCGACAACTACTCCGCCAAGGTCTCCTGGTATCTCCCCCACATGGGCGTCCTCTCCGCCGGCATCTTCCAGATAGACATCACAAACAAATGGTATGACCGGTATTTGGAACCGGGCGCCTGGGACCCCGCCGAATGGGGCGTCGCCGGGGAATACCTGGACGACTGGTGGCTCGTCGTCTCGGGCAACAGCTCCGAGGCGGCCCGCTTCCGCGGCGCCGAACTCGAATACCGCCAGACCCTCGGCTTCCTCCCCGGCGAATTCAAAAACACCAACGTTTACGTGAACTACACCCGCACCTACGTCCGCAGCGCCGACCCCAACGTGGTCGGCGGCGTCTCCCCCCCATCAAGTCAACTTCGGCGTGGATTTCAAAATCGGCCGCTTCACCTTCGGCCTCAGCGGAAACTGGCTCGACGACACCCCGTGGCCCATGACCAGCGCCCGCGCCCGCTACCGCGCCGCCGAGCTTAAATTCCACGTCAACGCCAGCTGCAAGCTGAGCAGCCGGGCCATCCTCTCCCTCTCGGGCCGCAACATCACCAACGAGCCCTTCGTCGTGAACGAACGCTGGGGCGGCGGACGCCCCGACACCCTCTACCGCTCCCAAATCTACGGCGCCCTCTGGACGCTCTCCCTGAAAGGCAGCTTTTGAGAAACCGCATGTCCGCGGAAAAACGCAGCGTTTCAGCCCCGGCGGGGCGTCAGGCACCGATGTTGGCGGATTTCGCCCCGGAGGGGCGGCAGCTTTTAGCCGTGGGTGACGGGCGCAGCGAGGAACCCACGGAAAACGTTAATGGAAAACCAAGCCCCGAAGGGGCGGCAGCGCGCGCCGCCCGCCTCATCGCATCCCCCCGCCCTTCGCGCCCTTCGCGGTTAAAAACTGATTTTTAGAGGTTCCCTCCAACACCCGGCCTTCCAACCTTCCACTTCCCGCTTTTATCAAATGCTCGCCGTGCTCGCCACCCTCGCCGCCCTCGCCGCCCCCGCGCCCGCCGTCCAGCCGCCGGACGCGGACGCGACCGCGACCGCGCTCATCGTCGCCCGGCAGCGCGCGCTCCTGCTCGACGACGCCGGCCCGGGCGACATCCGCTTCCCCGCCGGCGACCCTGCGCAATGGGCCGCCACGCTCCGCGACGACGGCACCTGGGCGGACATTGATTACCAAAACCGCAACGGCGGCGCATGGCCCGCGCTCGAACACCTGCGGCGCGCCCGAGTGCTCGCGCGCGCCGCCGCCGCCCCGCCGCACGCACAATCCCATGACGACGACGAAAACGCCGCCGCCGCGCTGCGGGCGCTGGCGCATTGGACGGCGGCGCGCCACCAGAACCCGAACTGGTGGCAGAATGAAATCGGCGTCCCGCAGGTGATGCGCGATGTCATCGTGTTGCTGGACGACCGCCTCCAGGGCGCGGCGCGCGACGGCGCGATGGCGGTGCTCCGCCAATACAAACCCCAGCCCCCCGGCTTCGGCGCCAACACCGTCTGGGCCGCCGAACTGGCGCTCATGGACGGCGCGCTGTCCGGCGACACCGCGAAAGTCGCGGCGGCGGCGCGCGTCATCGCCGGCGAAATCACCATCGGCGGCGCGCAGGGCATCCAGCGCGACCACAGTTTTTTCCAGCACGGCGCGCGCCTGCAGCAGTTTCATTACGGGCGGTCGTTTTTCACCGGCGCCACGCGGCTCGCGTGGGTTTTGCGCGGGACGCCGTGGGAGTTCCCCGCCGGAAAAATCGCGCTGCTCGCCGGCTTCGCCGTCGAAGGCTGCGCGTGGATGTGCCGCGGCACGGCCACCGTCCCCGGCGCCCTCGACCGCGCCGCGAGCCGCCCCGGCGCCCTCGCCACCGCCGCCGACCTCCGCCGCGAATGGGCGTTGCTCGCCGGCCTGCTCCCCGCCCGCGCCCGGGAGTTTCACGCCTTCCGCGAAAAACAGGACGGCGGGGGATTTTCGATTTTCGATTTGGCGGACTGTCGGCCTTCGGCCTCGAAACGATTTGGCGCCGCCGCGCGGAACCGAATGCAAAACGGAGCGGCAGCTCCAAATCGTTTCGAGGCCGAAGGCCGGCAGTCCGCCAAATCGTTTCGAGGCCGAAGGCCGACAGTCCGCCAAATCGAAAATCCTCACGTCCCTCCGCTGCTCACCGGCTTCCGCGCCTTTCCCTGCGCGGACTTCGCCGCGTATCATTGCGCTGAATACAGCTTTTTCCTCAAGACCGTCTCCACGCGCACCGAAACCACGGAAACCCTCCTTCGCGAAAACAAAAAGGGCCGCAAACTCAACTGGGGCGACCACCACCTCCTGCGCGACGGCCGGGAATACGCCGCGCTGCCGCCCGTGTGGGACTGGGACTTGCTCCCCGGCGTCACCTCCTCCACCGCCATCACCACCATCGGGCGCAAGCCGTTCGCCGGCGCGGCGGGCGACGGCGCGAGCGGCGTGATGGCGATGGATTACGCGGCGGCGGGCGAAAACGGCGCGCGCGTGGCCGCGCGCAAATTCTGGGCCGCGCACAACGGCGTCATCGTCGCCCTCATCGGCGCGCTCGACGCCAGTGCCGGCGGCGCCGCCGACGACGACGCCTCCGACGCCGCCGACGCCGGTGCCGCCGGCGCCGCGCCGTTCCGCACCGCGCTCGACCAGTGCCTCCTGCGCGGTCCCGTGACCCTCGCCGCCGGCGAGGGTGTTTTTGGAGTGCGGCGATTTATCGCCGCTTTGGACGGCGGGATGGCGGACTGTCGCGCTTCGCGCTCGAAACATCCCGCCGCCCCGGATGCAGGGGCGCATCCGCACACCGCATCCCCTGCGGGCGGGGCGATAAATCGCCCCGTCCAAAGCGGTGATAAATCACCGCACTCCAAAAATACCGCCGCCGCCACCACCGCCGCCACCACCGCCGCCACCACCGCCGCCGCCACCCCCGCCGCCACCGAAGCCGCCACCGCCGCCGCCACCGATGCCGGCATCGCCGGCGCCGCGGAGACCATCGCCATGCCCGTCCGCCGCCTCTTCCCCGCCGTCCGCTGGCTCCACCACGCCGGCCTGCTCTACGTCCCGCTCGCGCCCGCGCCGCTCACCCTCATCGCCGGCCCCGCCACCGGCTCGTGGCGCGGCGTCAACGAAAATTACCCCGCCGCGCCCGTCGCCGCGCCGGTTTTTCTTCCCGTGCTGGAGCACGGCGCCGCGCCGCGCGGCGCGGCGTCCGGCTTCGCCATCCAGGCGTGCGCGTCGGCGGCGGAGGCGGACGCGCTGGCGGCGCGCCCCGCATGGCGCGTGCTCCGCAACGACGCCGCGTGCCAGGCCGTGCGCTTCGACGACGGCGCGTTGATGGCGGTGTTTTATGAGCGCGGCGAAATCTCCGACGACGCCGCCGGCGGCGCGCTGCTCTCCGCCGGGCAGCCCTGCGTCGCGCTCGTCTCGCGCGGAAAACTCCTTGCCGCCGACCCGCTGCGCTCCGGGAAACCGCTCGCGTTCGCCGCCGGGACGCGCCGGCTCGCCGTCGATTGCCCGCCGGACGGCGGCGTGTCGGCGCCGCTTCCAATCAACCTTCCATGAAACTTCCGCATTCCAACCCAGGCATCTTGGTTCCGTCGGGCAACGGCACGCGCCCCTTGGGAAAAACACGATCCGCCGCCACGCCCGCCACGGCCGCCGCGGCCGCCGCGGCCCGGCGCGCCGCGAAACCGCGGGCGCTGTTCCTGCTCGACGACTGGGCCTACGACTCGGTTTACGGCAGCGAGGTGGCGGACGAGCTGGCGGCGCGCGTGGATTTCGTGGCCGCCCCGGTGGACGCGGCCCGGCTGGCGGAGAGGCCGGAGGTGCTGCGCGAGGTGGAGTTCCTGTTCGGCGGCTGGGGGACGCCGCCGATGGACGGCGCGTTCCTGGCGCGCGCGCCGGAATTGCGCGCGGTGTTTTACGGGGCCGGCTCGATCAAGCGGCTCGTGACGGATGCGTTCTGGCGGCGCGGCATCACCATCACCTCCGGTTGCGCGCTCAACGCGGTGCCGGTCGCCGAATACACCGTCGGCGCGATTTTTCTCAGCCTGAAACACGCGTGGCGCTTCGCGATGGGCATGGCGCGCGGCGGGCGCTACCTGCCGAAGTCGGGCGTGCTGCCGGGCGCGTTCCGCACCACGGTGGGGCTGGTCTCGCTCGGCGCGATCGGCGCGCGCGTGGCCGGGATGCTGCGCGCGACCGACCTGCGCGTCATCGCCCACGACCCGTATTTCCCGCCGGCCGCGGCGGCGGCGCTGGGCGTGCAACTGGTCCCGCTCGACGAGGTTTTCAAGCGCTCGCACGTGGTGTCGCTGCACACGCCCTGGCTGCCGGAGACGGAGGGCATGATCACGGGCCGGCACTTCGAGTCGATGCGGCGCGGCGCGACCTTCATCAACACCGCGCGCGGCATCCTCGTGCGCGAGGCGGAGATGGTCGGGGTGCTGCGCCGCCGCACGGACCTGACGGCGGTGCTGGACGTGGTTTTCCCGGAGCCGCCGCCGCCGGACTCGCCGTTGCCCGCGCTGCCGAACGTCGTGCTCACGCCGCACATCGCGGGCGCGCACGACGAGGAATGCCGCCGGCTCGGACGCGGCCTGCTGGAGGAGCTGGACCGGTTGCTCGCCGGGCGTCCGCTCCGCTGGCGCATCACCCGCGGGCAGACCGCCCGCATGGCCTGACACCCGTTTTCACCCGCGGGTGTCC
>JAITDF010000466.1 GCA_031282705.1 Opitutaceae bacterium
TGGTTTCGTCGAGCAGGACGGCGGCGCCGGCGGGGCGTTTTTCGGGGAAAGTTTTGGCGAGCGACGAGCGGGCGAGCGCGAGCGCGGCGGCGCCGGTGGGGGCTGGGGCGGCGGTGCCGACGGGGGCGGGGGCACCGGCGGCGGTGCCGGAAAGCGTGAGTTTTCCGGCGCGCAACTCGCCGCGGATGCCGGGGGCGAGGAGGAGGAGCGAGCCGTCGGCGGCGGCGAAGCCGGCCAGCGGCAGCGGCGGCGCGCCGGGGCGGAGCAGGCGGGCTTTGTAGTTGTTTTGGGGATAGGCAACAATCTCGACCGCGACCGCGCCGGCAGCGGTGGCGGCGGTGGCGTCGGTGGCGGCGGCGGGTTTGGTTTCGCCGGCGGGCGCGGCGGCGGCCCAGCGGCCCGAGAAAGGGTCGGGCTCCCAGAGGTCGAAGAGCGCGGGCGTGTCGAACGGGTTCGGGCCGAAAATGTCGCGCGGCGGGATGCGTTTTCCCTTGGCGTCGGTGGTCGCGGCACCGGGCGCGAGGAGTTGCGCGAGGGCTTTGTCGGCGGCGGCGTAGTCCTTGCGCAGCGCGGCGTGGTCGCGGAAGGCGGCGACGAGCATCCGGGCGCGGGCGTCGGGGATGGCGGCGGCGAGTTTCAGGATGGCGCGGCGTTCGTCGTCGGTTTCGGCGAGGAGGACGGCGGTCCAGGCGTGGTGCAGGCGGGCGTCGGTGGAGAGCGCGGGGGCGCGAAGGCCGGCGAAAAATCCGGCGCGGGCCTTGGCATCCGGCGCCCGATAAGATTCGCCGGCGGCTTTCCGGGCGAGCGCGGTGAGCGCGGGGTCGGCGGCGGGCGCGGGTGCGGGCGCGGCGGAAAACGCGGGCGGCGTCAGGACGGGCAGAAGCAGGAAAAATGTCAGGCAATGGAGGCGCATGCCGGGAATGGAAAAGAGGCGGGTTGGGTTTGTTTTTGGGCTCCGCCGGCAGTTTACGGATGGGGTTTGCATGGGACTTATGGGAGAGATGGGACTTATGGGAGAAATGGGAGAGATGGGGAGGAATGGCGAATGATGAAAAGGGACGCGGATGGCGCGGGGTTTTCTACTCGCTACTCACTACTCGCTACTCGCTACTCACTATTCTTCGGAGCCGGCGTCATCATCCGCGGCGGTTTTCGGCGGCGCGGTTTTCAGCAGCGCGGTGTGGGCTTTGCGGGCGGCGTCATGCTCGGTTTTCAACTCCGGCTGTTTGCCGATGGCGTCGATGATGTCGCGCGCCTTGGGGTCGGGAATCGCGGCGGCGATGGCGAGCACGGCGCGGCGGTCCTGGTCGGTTTGCGCGAGGGCAAGGGCGCGGGTGGCGTGGCGCAGGCGTCCGGCGGGGGTGGCGGCGGTGGCGCGGGCGAGGATGTCGAGGTAGCCGCGGAGGGCGAGGGCGCGGAGGTTGGCGGGCGCGGCGGCGGCGGCGGCGATTTCCGCGAGGCGGTCGAGCGGCGCGTCGTCGGGCCATTTGGCCAGCGCGCGGAGGACCGAAAGCCGGACGGCGGCGTCGCCGTCATCATAAATTTTCCACAATGCGGCGAGCGCGGCGGGCGTGCCGCTCTCGCCGGCGAAGGCGAGGAGAAAGTCGCGGATTTGCGGCTGCGGGGCGGCTTGATCGAGCGCGGCGACGACGGCGGCGGCGAAGGCGTTGCGGTCGGCGGAGCGCCGGTAGGAGGCGCGCACGGCGTTGACAGCCTCGCGGCGTTCGGAGGGCGGCGCGGCGAACAGGAGGGCGAGGGCGTCGGCGGCGTGGTCGAAACCGATGGCGCCGATGGCGGCGATGGCGGCGGCGCGGACTTTCGCGTCGGCGGAGGCGAGCAGCGGGCGAAGCGCGGGCGCGGCGGGCTGCGCGGCGCGGCGTTTCACCAGTTCGCAGATTTTGATTTGCTCGTCCGCTTTTTTTGCGGCGGCGAGCGCGGCGGCAAACCACCCGTCGGTCTGGCGCGGCATGGCGGCCAGCACGGCCAGCCACTCGCCCGCGGCACCGGCGGCGTCGGTGGCGGCACCGGTGGCATCGGCGGCGGGGGCGGCGGCGGTGTCACTGGCGGCGGCGGCCCGGGTGTATTCGGCGAGCACGCGGTCGAAGCTCGCGCGGTCCGGGTCGAGCGCGACCCGGCGCATGGCGGCTTCGCGGACGGCCTTGTTTTTGGAGGAGAAAAACGGAAGCGCGTCCGTCGCGGAGATGGCGGGCAGCACGGTGGCGACGCGCTGGAGAACGGCGGGGGCTGCGGCGGCGGGGGCGGCGGCGGCTTGCAGGCGGGCGAGCATTTTTTTCTGAAGCGCGGCGGGGAGTTGCGCGAAATGGGTGTCCGCGAGCGCCTGCATGGCGGGCTCTTCCGCGTCCGCGAGCGTGGCGAGGAGCCGGGCGGCGCCGGGCAAGTCGTGGTCGCAAATGACGGCGGCGGCGGCGGCGCGGGTTTCGACCGGGAGCGCGGCGGACGAGACGAGTTTGTGCGCGAGCGCGGCGGCGTCGGCGGGCCGGCCCAAAATGGCGAGGGTGCGCGCGGCGATGACCTGTTCCGGCGCGGCCCCGGCCGCCGGCAGCGCGGCGAGCGCGGCGCAGGCCTCGGGGGTTTGCGAGGCGGCGAGCGCGGCGCGGGCGGCGGCGGCGATGCGCGGCGGCGCGGTGTCGCGGGCCAGGGCGGCGAGCGGGGCGGCCGCCGCGGGCGAATGCGTCCGGCCGAGCGCGGAGACCAGCGCGAGGCGGCGCGGCGCGTCCGTTTCCCGGTCGCACGCCTCGGCGAGCGCGGCCACCGCGGCGGCGGTGCGGAGCTGGACGAGGGCGCTGACGGCGTCGGGGAAATTTTCCCTGGAGCGCAGGAGTTGTTTCAGGAAGTCGAGTTCGCTGTCGCCGCCGGCCAGCCCGATGATCCAGGCGGCGACGGCGCGCCCGTCGGGTTTCGCGGCGCGCGAGCCGGCGTCGCGGGCGGCGGCGGCGATGGCGCGGAGCGCCGCCGGGTCGTCGTGGCGGGCGGCGATGCGGTCGAACGCGGCGGCTTCCAGGCCGGTGTTTTCACCGTAGGCGAAGCCGGCGATGCCGGCGGCAAACGCGGTGTCCGGCGGCGCGTCCGGCGCGGCGGCGGCACGCGGCGCCGGCAGGGAAAGGGCGGGCAAAATCAGGGACAGGAGGAGGGTCGGGCGGGAGGGCATGGCGGCGGGAATTTTTCGGGTCGATTTTAGATTCTGGATTTTAGATTGGGCGCTGCCGCGGCGCGGCGGCGGTGGCGGTGGCGGTGGCGGTGGTGGTGGCGGCGATGGTGGCAGGCGGCGCATAAACCGGCTTCCATCGGCTCAAGTCGATTTAAGTCGATGGAACCGTGACCGGAGCCGATTTTTGGAATTTTTTTTTTGAGATTTTTTTGGGATTTGGGATTTGGGATTTTTTGACGCTCGCCGCCGCCGCAGATTCAGATCATATATGATACCACTCCTCCTTGCGCGGAATCGCGAGGGCGCGGTTGGCGAGGACGGCGCCGGCGCCCTCGAAGCGTTCCATGACGGGGTTCCATTTCAAATGGGCGCGCAGACGGACCGCCGTGTAAACGAGGTGGCAGAGCGTGGCCGAGCGGTGGCCGGTCTCGGCCGGGGCGCAGGGGGCCGCGCCCTGCGTGATCATGTCGATGAAGTTTTTCAGATGCGCGGCGCGGTTGATCGCCTTTCCCTCGAAGCCGCCGGCGTCGAGCATGGCGGGCGAACTGGCGATGGTTTTCACGCGGTCGCAAAAAACAAAGCCCTCGCCGCCCTCGAAACGGATGCCGTTGGTGAGCCCCTTCGCGCCGCGCACTTCCGGGAAATCCTTCGGGTCGGTGGTCACGACGACGGTGACTTTTTTCGACGGATAATACAAACGCGCGTCGTATTGGTAGGGCACGTCGTAGAGCCCTTCGGTCGGGAACAACCCCGTGCCCTCCACCTCGGACGGGCCGCCGCGGTCCATGCCGAGCGCCATCTGCACGATGTCGAGGTGGTGGGCGCCCCAGTCGGAGATGGAGCCTTCGGAATAATCGGAAATCTGCCGGAACGTGCCGCCGGTGCGCCGGGCGGAGTAGGGTTTGTCCGGCGCGGGGCCGAGCCAGAGCGGATAGTCGATGGACGGCGGGACGGGCTCGACGGTGAAGGGCACGCCGGGGTTGCCCTTGTGCAGGAGCACGCGGATGGTCCGCAACTCGCCGACGCAGCCCGCGCGCACCGCGCGCACGGCCTTGAGGATGGCCGGATACATCGAGCGCTGCTGGCTGCCGACGAGCACCTTCGCGCCGAGCGCGGCGGCGGTGTCGGCCAGCAGACGCCCCTCGGCCAGCGTGCGGCAGAGCGGTTTTTCCACATACACGGCGATGCCGCGCCGGATGCAGGCGAGCGTGGCCGGCACATGCCAGTGGTCGGGCGTGGATACGCACACGGCGTCGATGCCGCCTTTCTCCAGCATGTCGCGAAAATCGTTCCAGACGGCGGAGTCGGGGAGCTTGCCGATGCGCTGGCCGTTGGCGCGTCCGCCGGCCTTGGGGTCGGCGACGCCGACGCACTCGACGAGTTTGGGGAAGTTTTTGAGGAAATCGGCCAGGTTGCGCCCGCCCTTTCCGCCGGTGCCGATGGAGGCGAGGCGGATGCGGGAATTGGCAGTGGTGCGCGCGGCGGCGCGGCTGGCGGCGCGGAGGTTGGGCGAGGCGGTGCCGGCGGCGGCGGTGGCGCCGGCGAACCTGGGCAGCGCGATGCCGGCGCAGAGCAGGCCGGCGGCGCGAAGGAACTGCTTGCGCGTGGGGCGCGGGGGATGGGCGGATTGCGCGGGGGAGGAGGCCATGAGGATTTTTCGAGGGAGTTTTTGGACGGGGAAAAGGAATGAACTGCAACTACTATATGCCGGCATAGGATGGATTGGGATCAAAGGAGGTCAAGATGATTTTGAAAAATATCGGGCAGTTTGAAAAATGGCCGAAGGCGGTGGGGCGGCGCAGGAGAGGCAGTGTCCCGAGGCCGCCTCAGAACCTCCCGAAATCACATTTCCAGCGATTTTTTGGGATGATAAATCATCAGGG
>JAITDF010000479.1 GCA_031282705.1 Opitutaceae bacterium
ATCAGGCCCTGCAAAATCAGCCGCTCCGCGTAACATCAGTTAAACGAAAAACGCCCTAGCCTTGTCAGACGGCGTCGGCGGAGAGGGCGGTGCTGAGGTAGCGCTCGCCGGAGTCGGGGAGGATGACGACGATTTGTTTGCCGGCGTTTTCGGGGCGGCGGGCGAGCTGGAGCGCGGCCCAGACCGCCGCGCCGCCGCTGATGCCGCACAAAATCCCCTCGCGGACGCCGACCTCGCGCGCGGTGGCGAAGGCGTCTTCGTTGGTGACGCGGATGATTTCGTCAACGACCGCGCGGTTGAGCACTTTTGGGACGAAGCCGGCACCGATGCCCTGGATGCGGTGCGGGCCGGGGCGTCCGCCGGAGAGGACGGGCGAGGCGTCCGGCTCGACGGCGACGGCGCGGAAGCCGGGTTTGCGCTGTTTCAGCACCTCGGCGACGCCGGTGATGGTGCCGCCGGTGCCGACGCCGGCGACGAGGATGTCGGCGCGTCCGCGGGTGCCGGCCTAGATTTCCTCCGCCGTCGTCTCGCGGCGCACCTGCGGGTTGGCGGGGTTTTCAAACTGCATGGGCACGAAGCCGCCCTTGATCTGCCGCGCCAGCTCGCGGGCTTTTTGCACGCTGCCGTTCATGCCGGCGGGGCCGGGCGTGAGGACGACCTCGGCGCCGAGCATCCGCGCGAGTTTGCGGCGCTCGATGGACATGGTTTCGGGCATGGTCAAAATCAGGCGGTAGCCGCGCGCGGCGCAGGCCCAGGCGAGGCCGATGCCGGTGTTGCCGGAGGTCGGTTCGATGATGGTGGCGCCGGCGTCGATTTTGCCGTCGCGCGCGGCGGCGGCGCGTTCGCGGCGGGGCGCGCCGCGCAGTTTCAGGGCGAACTTCACGTTTTCCTCGGCGGTCATCCACGGGAAGACGGCGTAGTCCTGGAAAATCATCGCGATGTCGTGCTTGGGGCGGTCGCGGAAGATGCCGTTGGCGAGCGGCGAGAGGAAACGGTAGCGGCTGCGGTAGGCGTCCATTTCCTTGCGCGTGGCGGGCAGGGGTTCGAGCACGCGGCGGCCGTCGATGAACACCTCGCCCTCGGTCGGCGCCTGGAGGCCGGCGAGGATTTCGAGAAACGTGGACTTGCCGCAGCCGCTCGGGCCGACGAGCGAGACGAACGCGCCGTCGGGGATGCGCAGCGAGACGGACAGCACGGCGGTGAGGCCCTCGGCGGTGCGGTCGTCGTTGACGATGGAGAAAAACTTGGTGATGCCGCGCGCCTCGATCATTTCGCCACCCTCCACACGGCGAGTTTGAGTTCGATGAATTTCATGACCCTCGATGAGGAACCAGCCGGTGCCGCCGAGCAGCGCCATGCAGACGACCATGCGGTCGATCTTGAAATACTCCTTCGCCTCCAGCAACAGGTAGCCGATGCCGGAGTGGCCGCCGTGCATTTCGGCGATGATGAGCATGACCAGCGCCATCGCGATGCCGATTTTCACGCCCATGATGACGTGGTCGAGCGCGTGCCGGACATAGACTTTGCGGACCAGCGTCCACTCGCTCGCGCCGAACACGCGCGCGGAGGCGAGGTAGCGCGGGTCGGTGTCTTTCACGCCTTGATAAGTGTTGAGCAAAATCGGGTAAAACGCGCCGAGGAAAATCAAAAACGTCTGCATCGGCAGGCCGATGCCGAGCACGATGATGGTGATGGGCACCCACGCGGGCGGCGGGATGGGCGAGAGCATTTGTATCGCCGGCAGCACGTGTTTCCTGACAAACAGATTGCAACCCATCAGCACGCCGATGGGAAAGCCGGTGAGCAGCGCGAGGCCGAGGCCGAGCGCGAGGCGTTCGTAGCTGATGGCGATGTGGCCGAGGAGGTTGAGTTGCGTGAGCAATTCCCAAAACGTTTGCGCGACGGTCGAGAGCGGCGGCACCAGCGAGCGCGAGACGACGCCGAGACGCGGGAGCGATTCCCACAGCGCCGCCACCGGCACGGCGAGGCACAAAAACTCCAGCGTGACGAGGCTGCCGAGCGCGTTTTTGAAAAACGTGAAGAGGTCCCAGAACAGACCTTCGAGCCGTCCGGCGCGGAGTTCACGGTGTGTGTTGCGTGGTTTCGGGGCGCTCATGGGTGGCGGTGGGTTTCGCGGCCGGCGCGGGTTTCGTGCGTGTCGCCGGCGCCGTCGCCGGCGTTTTCGAGCAGGTGGCCGAGTTCGGAAGGCGTCAGCGGTTTGAATTCGGCGACGGGCAGCTCCGCCAGCAACTCCGGCGGGTAGGCGGTTTTTGCGGCGGTGATTTCGCGGGCGCGTGCGGGCGGAGCGGCGGCGGCCAGGATTTCCACCAGTTCGCGGCGCGTGCCGCCGGCGGCGGTGGGCGCGAGCAGGAGAAACTCGACTTGCGCGATGGACGCGGGGCAACACTCGTCGCCGCCCTTCACGTCCCAGTTTTGATACAGGATTTTGTGCCCCTGTTTTTGCGCGAGCAGGGCGTGCGCGCCCTTGAGGAGCGCGGCGTCAACGATGCCGGCTTCGAGCGCGGGCACCATCGCGTCGAAGGGCAGCGGCGTCACCGTGAGCGAGGCGGGGGCGAGGCCGTTGCGGGCGGCGTCGGCTTGGAATTGTTTGAGCAATTCGCACCGCGGGCCGCGCGCGGCGATTTTTTCCCGCGCAAATCCGGCAGCCGCCCCGGCAAACCGCGGCGCAGCACGAGCGTCGCGCCGTAGGGAAACTGGATGCCGCCGATGACCGCGAGCTTTCCGCCGGCGGGGGGATCGGGAGCGCGGCGCGGACGATGTGCGCTGGCGGAGTCCGGCGGCGGGGCTTTCGCGGTGCGGTGCAGGCGCGCCGCGAATCGTCCGTTGCGAGGCCGTCGCGGCGCCAGGGGTCGCCGCGCTCCCAAAGGTTTTCACCGGCGGCGCCTCCGGCGGGTTTTTTCAGGAATCCCTGAAAATTCAGTTTTCAACCGCGAAAAGACGCGAAAGGACGCGAAATATAAAACCGGAGGAAGCAGGATGATTTGTTTAAGGGAACCCCCAGGGCATTTTAAATCAAGCCGCGGCCATAAAAGCACAACCTAATATGTTACACCGACTGTTAAAACTTGACGGAAATGGTTCATGGAAACGTCCGCGCTTTTATATAAAATGC
>JAITDF010000482.1 GCA_031282705.1 Opitutaceae bacterium
CATCCGGCTTTCACGTGGCATCAGTTGCCCCCGATCAACACAAATTTTTATAACCGACTGGGATTGCGCGGCTCTGTCGTCCCGCGGACTTCCATATCCGCCCCAAAGCCCACGCATGCTTGCAGGCCTTCGGCCCCGGAGCAGGTTTGGAAACCTGCGTTGCATCAGCATGTGATAATCTGTGTTAATCCGCGGACGGTTGATTTTCCCATGCCTTTATGATGAATCAAAACAAACCATTGCAAACAACGGTGAACCACTTTTTATAAAATAAATGAATCCACCCAACTGCCGCGGACGTTTCTTCAAACTTCCGCCCAATCGCGTCTGGCGCTCCTACCTGGGCGGGCGGATGCTGGATGAAATCGCCGGCGCCGCCGCGCCCGCCGACGGCCATTTCCCGGAGGACTGGATCGCATCCCTCACCGCCGCGAGCAACCCCGCCCCGTCCTCGCCCGGCGAGGGATTGTCAGCCATCGAATTGGACGGGAAAAAGCACCTTCTGCGCGATGTGATCGCCGCCGATCCGCCGGGGTTTTTGGGCCGCGCGCATTTTGAACGCTTTGGCGCGGATCCGCATATTCTGGTGAAATTTCTGGACTCGGCCATCCGGCTGCATTTTCAAGTCCACCCCTCGCGTGAATTTGCGCGCCGGTTTCTCGGCGCGCCCTCGGGGAAAACCGAGGCCTATCATGTCCTCGGCGTGCGCCCGGGGCACGAGGGCGTGCTTTGGCTGGGCTTCCAACGCCCGCCCTCGCGCGACCGCCTGCGCCGCCTGATCGAGGCACAGGACATCCCCGCGCTGAAAGCCTGCTTCGACCCCGTGCTCGTCCGCCCCGGCGACACTTTCATCGTTCCCGGCGGCACGCCGCACGCGCTCGGCTCCGGCCTGTTTGTGGTGGAAATGCAGGAGCCCAGCGACCTGGTCGTCCGCTTCGAGTTCGAGCGCGGCGGGTATGTCCTCCCGGAAGACGCCCGTTTCATGAAGCGCGGGCTGGACTTCTGCCTCGACATTTTCGACCTGGCTCCGCGTCCGCTGACGGAAACTGAAAACCCGTTCAAATGCACGCCGGCCCGGAGCCGCGCCCTCTCCGCGCGCTCCCGCGAAGACGACCTGATAAACAACGAATTTTTCAGGATGAAAAAACTGCGTGTGGCGGACGCCGTGGATGTCGCTTTTGATGGTTTTGCCCTGGCGATTGTCACCTCGGGCTCATGCCGCGCCACCGCGTTGTCATCCGGGTATTCGGCCACGCTTTCCCCATACGAGAAAGCCGTCCTCCCCGCCGCCCTCGGTTCCCTGCGCATCGAGCCCGTCACCCCAGCTGAAATCCTCCTCTGCCAGCCGCCGGGTGCCGTTTTTTAGGATGTCCTTTTTGGAAAAACCAACCAGCATGATGCCCGATTTTTATTAAGGGCACTTTAAAAAATCAAAAAACAACATGAAATCATTGAAAAGCTCACGCGGAGGCTTTGGGAACGTAGGGCAAGCGTCCCGCTTGCCAGACGGCGCGCAAAGCGCGCCGTCCCAAAGTGGCGGGAGCATCCTGTTCCCGTCTGGCAAGCGGGACGCTTGCCCTACATTGTTCTCCGAGCCTCTGCGTGAGACATGATTTTTCACACTGCCCTTAATCCAATAAACGAACCATGATGCTGCTTAAAAACACCCGATGCGATGACACGGCGCAATCCAGGCAAAAGACCGCGGGCCGGTCCGAGGTGGAGGCGGTTTTGCGCTGCGATCCGTCCGGCGCCGCCCCGCTTTTTCTGCCGGCCATCTACGAGCACAAGGCCTGGTTTGTCCAGAGCACGCCGTCTGCGGTGGCGCGCGACGGCGGGCTGCTGGCCCGGGCGCTCCTCGCGGAGTATGAAACACTCGCCCCGGATGCGCTGACGGTGGGCATGGATGTGTATAATATCGAGGCAGAGGCCGCCGGTTGTTCCGTCGTCTATTATGAAGGGGCCGATGCCTCCGTGCCGAGCATCGGCAGCCATGTCCTCAAGGAGGGGGATGATCTGGCGGGGGCGCCGCTGCCGCATCCCTTGCGGGACGGGCGCATGCCGGTTAATATACAAGCCGCGCGTGAGGTGCGGCGGGCCCTGGGTGATGATTTCTGGCTGCGCGGGGCGGTTTCCGGTCCGTTTTCTCTGGCGGTTTCGCTGGTCGGCGCCGATGCGCTGTTCATGGCCTGCCTCGAATCCCCTGAATGGGTGCAGGGCGTGCTGGATTATGCAAGGCGCGTGGTGCAGGAATACGCCGGGGCTTATATTGATGCCGGGGCCGGGTTGATAATTTTCGACTCCCAGGCGTCGCCCGCCCTGATTTCGCCCGCCATGTATGAGCGGCTGGTCCTGCCCGCCACCCAAAAACTTGTCCAATGGATGGCCGCGCAGGGCGTGCGCGATGTGCCGCTGGTCATCGGCGGCGACACCCTGCCCATCGCCCGGTTGCTGGTGCAAACCGGGGCGAACAACTTGTTATGCGATTTCACCGCCGATGTCGCCGCGTGGCTCGGCGTTTGCCGCGAGGCCGGGCGCGCGCTGCGCCGGAATATTTCCCCGAGCCTGCTCCAGACGGAGTCGCCCGGGCAAATATACTCGCATGCCCGCGCGGAGGTGGCGCGCGGCGCAGGGTTTCCCGGCTTCATCATGGGCACCGGGGTCATCCCATACGGAACTCCCTCGGAAAACCTTCTCGCCGTCCGGCAGGCCTGCCGGGACGCTGCCGGCGGGGGTGTTTCCTCAACCCCGTCCGCCGCGCTTCCGGGCGCCGCGCATCAGCCGTGACGCAGGCTGGCTGACGGCGCGGCAGCGTGATGTAAACCCGCAACCAGGCATGGGCTTTGAAGCAGACTTGGAGGTCTGCGGCACGACAGAGCTGCGCAACCTCGGCAACTGGATTTCTGCGTTTTTTATTCACGGTTATTTTCAGTCCCTTTGTTGCCTTCTGTTCCAAAGTGATTTTTAGAACCTCCCCGAAACAGATTTCCCATGAGCCGCGCATCCCTTTTTCCGCTTCTTTTTGTGCTTGCATCCGTTTTCGCGACGCCGCCCGCGGTTTGCGCGGCGGGAGCCGATCTGCGTCCGCTGCTTGATGGAGGGCGGGAGAACTGGCTTGCGGATCCTCTCGTATGGCGGTTTGGCCGGGAGGGTGTGTCATGCACGCTTCCGAACACACGCGGGCTCGCGGTTTACGAGGCGGCGCCGCTGGCGGAGGAGGTGCGCATTGAGGCGGTCTTCACGCCTCGCAGGGCGGAGGGGGACGGGTGGTGCATCGCGGCCGTTGCACTGGTGGAAAATGAGCGGAATTACTGGCACCTGGCTCTGGTGCAGACGCCGGAGATGCATGGCCGCCGCCCGGCGGTGGAATTGTGCGAGATGCGCGATGGCTATTGGCATGCACAAAAAAACCTGAAGGTCGCATTTGAGGAGACCGGCGCAAAGACGTGGAGTTTTGGCAGCCCCTGCCGTCTGATGCTCAGCATGGACCGCGCTGGCGTCACCGGCTCCATTCTTGCGTCGGACGGCGGCGTAATCCTGCGCAAGCGGTATGTGTTTTCATCCTCGGCTGTCACCCGGGCGCGTCCCGCGCTGCACGTCGCCAAAATCACGGGCGAATACCGTGACCTGCTTGCCGGCTGGTCTTCGCCTGTGCGGGAACAGACGGTGAAAATCCCCGCATATGACGCGCCGGCCGGCATGCCGCGCATCCGTGACGCAGCGACCGGATTTTTCCGTGTTATACAAAAACCGGACGGGCGCTGGTGGGCGGTTGACCCGCTCGGGCGGGGCGTCGTTTTGCTGGGCGTGGACCATGTGACTTTCAACGGTCACTGGTGCGAGGCGCTCGGTTACGCTCCCCACGGCAGGAAAAACGAGAAAAAATATCCCGGCCATGCCGCCTGGGAAGAGGAGACGCTGGGCCGTCTGAAACAATGGGGCTTCAACATGCTGGGGGCCGGATGCGATCCAAAACTCCGCCACCGAGGCCTGATCCACTGCGAATTCCTCGGCATCGGCGACCGTTTCGCCTCGATGGGCGATGAGTATGACATCACACCAAATGAACACCGGCCCGGCTCCGCATTCCCCAATATATTCCATGCCGGTTTCGAGGAATACGCCCGCCATGTCGCGCGCGCGAAATGCCGGCCCGCCCGTGATGACCCGTGGCTTTTCGGTTATTTCATCGACAACGAGCTGGCCTGGTGGGGCCGCGACTGGGGGAGCGAAACCGGGCTGTTCGACGCCGTGATGAAGAAGGGCGCCTCGCACACGGCCAAAGTGGCGTTGATGGATTTCCTCGCCGCCCGGTTTGGCGGGATTGCGGCGTTCAACGGAATCTTCGGCACCGGATTGAATCGCTTCGAGGATTTGCTTGGGCTGGACTCCCTTCCCCACGCCACGCCGGGGCAGCGTGAAGCAAAACAGGCGTTTCTCGCATTTGTGGCGGAACGGTATTTCGCGGTCGCCTCCCGCGTCATTCGCGAGGCGGACCCGAATCATCTGGTGCTGGGCGCGCGGTTCGCGGGGACCGACGGGACGCCTCCGGTTGTGTGGGAGGCCGCGGGCAGACACTGCGATGTGGTCACTTTCAATTTTTATCCCATGGCTGATCTGGACGAGGGGCGCGTATATACGCATTTCGGAAACACGGGCGAATTGACCACCGCGCATTTTGCGAAATACCACGGCTACGTGAAACGTCCGATGCTTGTCACGGAGTGGTCGTTTCCCTCGCTTGACGCGGGTTTGCCGAGCATCCACGGCGCGGGGCAGCGCTTCCGCACCCAGGCCGAACGCACCCAGGCGACGAGCCTGTTTGCCAGGACCATGCTGAGTCTGCCGTTTCTGCTGGGCTATGATTATTTCATGTGGGTGGACGAGCCCGCATTGGGCATCAGCACGCCAAACCCCGAGGATTCCAATTACGGCCTCATCAACGAGGATGGCGAACCTTATGAACTGCTGACCGGGATGTTTGCGGAGCTTCACCGCGAGGCTGGTGCGTGGCGGTTCAAACCGGAACCGTTGCCGAATGAGGGCGCGAAAAAACACATGGCGCCGCCGTCACCGGAGGCGGTGATAATGGCTTGCTTGAATAAAGGGGGCGCGCATCCCGTATCCGAACGCACGGTTGCGGATGCCGGTTTCCAGACGCAGCATGATTTTATCAATCTGGCGGGATATGATAAAGGGATGCACAAAATGGTGGAGCATCTGGCGCTTGCCGATGACGGACGGACAGTCGGCCAATACAACGCGATGATCCGCACCGTCGGCGCGGACGGGCGGAATCGCTGGACAGAGACAAAACGGATGCTGGGGGCAAACATGCGCATGTCTCATGACAACAAGGTGACGGTATTGACGCTCACTGGAGCGGGGGAAGTGGATGGATGCGGGTTTGAGGTGACGCACCGTTTGTATCAACCGGCGGGGCGAAGGTGGTTCATCGCCGAGGTGGAAAGCGTCAGGAACACCGGAAACATGCCATTGAATTTGAAGAGCCTTTATTTTCGTCTATACAGCGCCTTTAAGGAGACCCTGCCGCCACTTGCGCCCAACCTGTGGAAAGAACTGCCATCGGGATGCTGGCTGGATTCGGCGCAAGGATTGTATCTGGGGGCTGTGGCGCCGTGGAGAAGCCATATGCGGATTCATTTTTGGGTCGATCCAGACGGCAGGCAGCATCCCGACGCGCGTCTGGAATTGCCGGAACCCGTGAATCTGGAACCGGGCGCGCTATTCACGCCACCCGCGCCCGCATACGTGATCTGCCTGACGGGCCGCGGTGGACCCGACGCCTGGCGCAGGGAAATCAAGGAAATCAGGCAAATGCTCTGATAACATCCGACTATTATTATACCATTTGCCGGTGAAAATCAGACTTCAGCCATGAGCGCCCATGCAGCGCAGGTCTCCAAACCCGCTGGTCTGAAATGGGCAGCCGGTTTGGAGACTTGAGCTGCATGTCGCATCGAAAGTCTGATTCTCATTGGGAAATGGTATTACCCGGATTAAACAGAGCGACAAAATTAATTGCGCATAATTGGGCCGAAGTTACCGCAGAGTTTGCGCAATCAATTTTGTCGCTCTGTTTAGTGTAAGCACACCCTGGGGCGTGTTACTAGAGTATTTTCGATTTATATAGACACAAAAAGAGAAAAGGTCCTTGATGTGGAGTTGAAGGAAAAACCATGAGACCACTCAGCCAGGATTTGAGAATAAGAATCGTGCAGGCGCGCGAACAAGGCGCCGGT
>JAITDF010000500.1 GCA_031282705.1 Opitutaceae bacterium
CGCTCCCGCTCGACGCGAAAAAACTCGCCGGCGCCACCGTCGCCATCCTCGGCCCCGCCGGCTTCGAGGAATCCGCCCTGCTCGGCAACTACGCCGGCGAGCCGCCCCGAAAAACCACCCTCGCCGCCGGCCTCAAGGCGCGCCTGGAAGCCGCCGGCGCGCGCGTCCTCGCCGAGCCGGCGGTGCCGCTCGTCAAAGGCTTCCGCGTCACCGGCGACCCCATCCCCGCCGGCGCGCTGTTCACCGACGCCACCCGCGCCACGCCCGGCCTGCGCGCCGAGATATTTGCCCGCGAAAAACAGGACGCCGAAAACCCCGCCCTCGCCGGCAGACCCGTCGCCGCGCAAACGCACGCGCAAGTCGATTTGCAATGGGACGAAACCCAGCCCGCCCGCGACATCCCCGTCGAAAACGCCGCCCTGCGCTGGACCGGCGTGCTCATCCCCCGCCACCGGCGAATACACCCTCGGCGTCGTCGCCGAGGGTGCCGTGCGCCTCCACCTCGACGGCAAATGCCTCATCGACTCCTGGTGCCGCGCCCCCGAACGCCCGCTCAGCGCCACCGTCGCCCTCGCCGCCGGGCGCGCCTGCGGCATCCGCCTCGAATACGCCCAGCTCTCCCGCAAAGGCCGCGTCCAGCTCGGCTGGATCGCCCCCGGCGGCAACGACGCCCTCGACCGCGCCCTCGCCGCCGCGCGCGCCGCCGCCCGCGTCATCCTCACCCTCGGCCTCACCCCCGACCTCGAAGGCGAATCCATGACCGTGACCGCCGAAGGCTTCGACGGCGGCGACCGCCTCACCCTCGCCCTCCCGCAGACCCAGCGCACGCTGCTCGAAAAAGTCTGCGCCCTGGGCAAACCCACCGTGCTCGTCCTCACCGGCGGCGCCGCCATCACCTTTGACCACGCGAAACCGAACGCCGTCCTCCTGGCCTGGTATTACGGCCAGCGCGGCGCCGACGCCGTCGCCGACGCCCTGCTCGGCGAGACCAACCCGGCGGGCCGCCTCCCGGTCACCTTTTACCAGGACGACAGCCAGCTCCCGCCCTTTGACGACTACGCCATGGCCGGCCGCACCTATCGCTATTTCGGCGGCAGGCCGCTCTACGCCTTCGGCCACGGCCTGTCCTACACGACCTTTGCCTATGACAGCCTCAAACTCACCCCGGAAACCGCGCCGCCCGGCGGCGCCATCACCGCGGGCGTGACCATAAAAAACACCGGCCCGCGCGACGGCGACGAAGTGGTGCAACTCTATGCCACGGCCGTGGCCCCGCCCGTGCCGATGCCGCTCCGCCAGCTCGTCGGCTTCAAGCGGGTGCCGCTGAAGGCGGGCGAGACCCGCTCCATCGAAATCCCCGTGCCGCTCGCGCGCCTGCGCCGCTGGAGCCCCGGGGAAAAGCGCTACATCATCGACCCCGGTGCCTGGCAATTCACCGCCGGCCCCGCGTCCGACCAGCCGCTGCTGACCGCCCGCCTGACGATAAAGTAGCCCGCCCATCCCGTCCCAAGCCTTCGGCCCGCAAAAAGCCGGCAGCCTGGTGCGAGCTTCGAAGCCGGTTTGGTTCCGGGCGAAGCGAGAAAATTGACAACCTGCGGCGGGTGGCGGCGGCGGGTTGTGTGGCACGGGCGACTCGCCCGTGTTTCGCGGTGTCATCTCCCAAAAACATGGGCGGGTCGCCCATGCCACGCCTCTCCGCAGGCTTGGAAGTCTGCGGGACGACAGCACTGCGTAACATCAGTTATTCAATGAATTAGCCCGAGTTCCGCAGTTCAAGAAGTGCGATTATTGACAGACAGGGGGTTGACATTTTTTGCTGCGTTTTCGGCACTGCATTGCTGATGAGGCGCGGGCCGGCGGGCAGGCGCGGGCCGAGGTGGGCGAGCAGTTGGGCGGCGGGCGGTTCCGGCGTCCTCACCACACGCAGGCGCAGCGCGGTGCGCACTCCGGTGCGTTTGACCGGCACGATCACGTCCACGCATTTGATCCCGGCCATGTCCTTGGGCGGTTGGCGCGCGCAGGTGCCCAGGCCACGGGCCTGCATCCATTGTTCGAGGCTGCGCCAGAGGGCGAGGGCCAGGAGGCAGACCAGGATGTGCGCCTGCACCCGGTTCTGGAGGTGATGGAATATCGGTCGCATCCCAAGATCGCTTTTGGCGGTGCGGAAGGCCGCCTCGGCCTGCGCCAGCTGGATATGCCAGCGCCAGAGTTTGACCGGGCTGGTCTCCTCGCAGTTGGTCCGCGGCAGGCAGGCGCCTTTTTGCCGGTGCAGCCGCCGGCCGATGTCCAGACGGCTGTGGATCTGCAATCCCGCCGCGCGGCCTTGCGGATCGCGGATCAGTTCGGCGGCGATCACGGCGGCGGCGGCGGGATATTTGCCGAGATGGCGTCCGATGCGCCGGCCCACCGCTTCGCGGCCGGTCTGCGGCGCGCGGTTGAGCCAGGCGTCTGTTTTGAATAATGCCTCGGTCAGGCGTTCGCCCTGGCGCTGGAGCATGGCGCGTTCTTTTTCGGCGCGCGCGCCGCCGCGGCACGGCACGTGGCGTTCGCCGGGTTCGCCGCCGGGGTGTTCGACCAGGCGCACTTCCAGTCCGTGTTGCACCTCCTGCCAGTTGCTTTGTTCGAGGAGGGTTTGTTCGTGCGCGCGCAGCCAGCTTTTCGGCGTGCCGGCCAGGTGGCGGGCTTTGCGTTCGCGCAGGAACGTCAGGCTGGCCTCGGAAACCATGCCGCGGTCCATCACCCAGACGCGTTCGGCCTGTCCGTATTTGGTTTCCATTGCACGGACGATGTCCTCCACGGTGGTGAGGTCGGCGCGGTTGCCGGCAAAAACCTCGAAGGCCGGCGGCAGGCCTTCGGGCGTGCAGACCAGGCCGGTGCAGACTTGTTTGTTGCCCGGGCGCCGGTCGCGGGAGTAACCGCGTTGGGCCTGGGGGTTGCGTTTGCACTCGCCTTCAAAGCAGGTGCCGGTCACCTCGCAGGGCAAAAACTCGAGGCGCACGCCGAACCACTGGCGGCAACGTTCCATCAGGTGGGCGCAGAGGCGGTCCTTGTGTTCGGCGAGCCGGTCGAGGCCGCGGTGGAGCCGCTCGTCGTTGACTTGGGCGGAGTCGGGGCCGGGCGGCTCGTCGAGCGCGGTGGAGTCGAACCACTGTTCGGCCACGCCGAGTTCGGAGGGCCGGCCGCAAAGGCGCGCAATGCTCGGCAGCGCGGCGATGTGCGTCCACGCGACCGATTCGCGGCCTTCGGGCGGCAGTTCGCCAAGCAACCGGTCCAGACCGGGGCGGTGCCACAGCGAGAGCGCAAGGCAGCTCTCGCCAAAATCGCGGCTGCGCCCAACCCGCGGGCCCGACAGGCCGGCCTGCTCCCATTGCGGGGTGGCGGAGCTCTCCGCGCCGACCGACTCGAAACCGGGCGGGGGTGGCGGGCGCGGACGGGGGGCGGGCGCCTCGCCGCGCAACAAGGCGGGCAGGTCATCCCAGCCGCCGCGCAAGCCGGACAACTCGCGTTCATCGAGCTTGCCCGGCGAGGCGACCACCTGCTGGCGCGGGCCGCGCGCCGTTCGCACCGTGCGGCAAGGATTCCAATAGCTGTAGCCGGCTCCCCGGACGGATTTTGTTTTGCGACGTAGAAACATGCCCGGCAGTATCTCACAAAAATCCCCCGCATGGATAGGGGGTGTTCGGCACTACATGCCCCGCGCGATAACGTTTCCCTATGAAACGCGCCCGGTCAAAAAACCGCTCTCCTCTGAAAATTTTT
>JAITDF010000505.1 GCA_031282705.1 Opitutaceae bacterium
AACGACGGCGATCTCGGCGAGACCGCCCTGCCAAAATCTGCCGACTGCGTAACACCACTGCGGCACGGACGGCACGGAGGCCGTCCTTCCAAGGGCACGGGTGCCGCCGCGTAACATCGGCTGCGTAACATCGGCTAATAATTCCCCGCGGAGCGGGTGGCGGGGTCGCCGGGCGCGCGGCTGGCGGAACCGGCGGCGCCGGCGGAAGGGAAGGGGAGGGGCTGGCCGGGCGCGACGGGGACGCCGAAGTCGGGCAGGCCGTCGGCGGTCCACTTGAACGGTTGCGCAAAGATGTCGCGATTCCATCCGCTGGCGCGTTCGCGCTTGGCGTGGTAAACATGCCAGAATTGCGTGCCGTCGGGCGAGGTCGTGAACGAGCCGTGGCCGACACCCCAGGTTTTGTCGGTGGGCGCGAAAACGGGCTTCGGGTATTTGCGCCATGCGCCGCGGGCGAGCGGGTCGTCGCCGGTGAGTTCGAGGAGGCCGAGCTTGTAGCTGGCCTGCCAGGAGCCGCTGGCGGAATAAACAAGGAAGGTGCGCCCGCCGTGCTGAAGGACCTGCGGGCCCTCGTTGAGTCCGCGGCCCTTGGGGCTTTCACCGGTGTATTCCCAGAGGTAGGTGTCGTTTTTGCAGATGCGCACGCGGTTGCCGGAGACAGTCCAGGGGTTGCTCATCGGCGCGGCGAAAAGCCATTGCTCGTCGCTGCCGCGTTTCCAGCCCGACCAGATGAAATAGCGCCCGCCGCGATGCGTGAGGACCGTGCCGTCGATGGCCCAGCAATTCCCGGTCTTCTTCGCGACGTTGTCGCCGGTGTAGAGCCCGGCTTTGAAGGCATAGGCGCTGAGCGGATCGCCGGTTTCGGATTCGAGGACGATCATGCGATGGTTGGCGTTGGCGCCGTTGGAGGCGGCGACGTAGATATACCAGCGCCCGTCGAGGAAGTGGAGTTCGGGGGCCCAGATTTCCTTCGAGTGGGGGCCGGTGGCGGGCGCGCGCCAGACGACATGGCGTTTGCCGAGCGAGGTCAGCGTGTCGGATTTGCAGATGGCGACGCCGAGGCCGTTTTGCGACAGGCACCAGTAATAATATCCGTCATGCCGCACAATCCAGGGGTCGGCGCCGGCGGCGATTGGGTTGGTGAAAGTATTCGCGGCGGCGCGCGCGCCACCACACGCCGCCAGTGGCAGGATGACGGTTATCAGGAAAAGCACTTGGCGTGGTGATGTCATTGTTGGCAAAAGATGCCTTGGGAGTGTTTTTCCGTTAATACTTTCGCAAGAAATCCAGAAAGCCGTCCGTCCGGCACGACGGCGGCGGGCTTGCCGGGCGGGCCGCCCTGATGACATGCGGAGCGGGCGGGGGCGGGGGGGACTCCAAAAAAAACATAAAAAGAAAAGATAGAGGATATGCTGAAGCGGGGCATCTTTTAGTGCAAACCCGACTCCCGCCCAATGACTCCCGCCCAATGGCAGCAATTCAAGCAAGCCGCGCTCGGCGACGGCACCGGCGATGTGCCGCTCGCGCTCATCGTTGACAGCCCGTGGCTCCCCGGGCACCTCGGCCTCAACCACCTCGACTTCTATCTCGACCCCGACATCTGGTTTCGCGCGCATCAGAAAATACACGACGAATTTCCAGGCGTTCTTTTTGTCCCGCCGTTCTGGACCGAGTTTGGCATGGCGGCGGAGCCGTCCGCGCTCGGCGCGAAAATAAAATTCTGGCCGGACAACACCCCCGGCGAAACACCCTCGCTCCTCCGCGTCGAGGACATCGCCGAAATCCCCGCGCCCGACCCCGAGCGCGACGCCTTCGCCGCGCTCACGCTCCACCGCATCCGCATGACCCGCGAGCGCGTGTTCGCCGCCGGCAGCACGCTTCCGCTTGCCGCCGCGCGCGGCCCGCTTTGCACGGCCGCGTTCGCGCGCGGAACCACCGCGCTCATGCTCGACTTGGTCGAAAACCCCGTGTGGGCGCACCGCCTCCTCGATGTTTGCGCCGATTTCGTCATCGCCTGGCTCCGCGCGCAAGCCCGCGCGCTCGGTCCCGCCGTCGAAGGCTTTTTGTTGCTCGACGACATCGTCGGCTTCCTCGGCCCCGACCATTACGAGGAATTTTGCCATCCCCTGTTGAAACGCATCTGCGACGCCTTCCCCGCCCGCTGGCTCAAGATTTACCACAACGACGCCTCCATCGACGCCTGCCTCGAACGCCTCCCCGACGCCGGCTTCCACGTGCTCAACTGGGGCAAACAAACCCCCGTCGCCGAAGTGCGCGCGCGCGTCGGCAGGCGCCTGTGCCTGATGGGCAACGTCAACCCGCTCGAAGTCGCCGTGCGCGGCACGCCGGGGCAAGTCCGCGCCGCCACGCTCGAAGTCCTCGCGAACCGCGGGGAAGGCCCGTTCATATTGTCAACCGGCGGCGGCGTCAGCCCGGGAATGCCGGCGGAAAACATCCGCGCGATGCAGGAGGCGCTCGCGGAATACAACGGGCGGAAAGCGGCGGGCGGCGAATAGCGAATAAGAAAAACCGGCGCGCGATGACGCCCTGCGATTTTTCCCGACCACCATCACTCCGACCACCATCACCACCACCAAGGCGTTCCGACTCTCCCGTGTTTCCCCCGGCAACCACCACTCCCTCGCCAACAACAACACCCTCCGACCACTCCGCCACCCCGCCACTCCGCCACTCCGCCAACCCGCCAGCCACCGCCAAACCCGCTGGCACGGCGGTGCCCCCCAAAAAATTCGCAGTTCGCAACCCGTGATTTTTCCCATGCCATCCCCAGCCTCCACCCGCACCGCACTCCTCATCGCAACCGCCCTCCTCGGCGGCGCCGGCGACTCCCGCGCCGCCGAAATCACCGTCAACGACGACAACACGCGCCTCGTCCTCTCCGGCACGAACCAGACCGACGCCGTCCTCAGCGCCGGCGCCGGCAACACCGTCGAGCTTCAGGCCGGCGGCACCCTCGCCGGCAACCTCCTCGCCGCCGACGCCCCCGGCGCCGCCGGTTTCGACAGCCTCGCCATGGCTGGCTCGCATTGGAAAATCTCCGGCACCGCCGCGCTCGCCGGCGTCACCGCCACCACCCTGCGCGTCGCCTCCGGCACGCTCGAAGTCGCGGGCGGCATCGACGCCGGCGCCGGCGCCGGCGCGACCATCGACGCCGGCGCCGCGCTCCTGTTCACCGGCGCCGGCACGCTCGCCGTCGCCACCATCATCAACAACGGCACCCTCACGCTCTCCCGCGCCGGCACAAGTTATTACACGCAAAACATCACCGGCGCCGGCATCGTCGTCAGCACCGCCGTCTCCTGGCTCACCGGCAGCAACACCCACACCGGCGGCGTGCGCGTGCAAGGCAGCCAGCTCCACGTCGCCGACCCTTCCGCCCTCGGCACCGGCACCGTCACCATCGCCTCCGGCGACCTCTACATCAACCGCCTCGCCGACGCCCTCCCCGGCGACTTCACTTTTGTTAACCCGCTCGCCGGCGCAGGCCGCGTCATCACGCGCCTCGCCTCCGGCACCGACTCCTTTCGCTTCGCCGCCAGCGCCGCCGGCGCCGGTTTCAACGGCACCTTCATCG
>JAITDF010000532.1 GCA_031282705.1 Opitutaceae bacterium
TTCCTCGCTGCGCTCGTCACCCACGGCTAAATGCTGACGCCCCTCCGGGGCTGAAAAGCCTTTTTAAGGGACAGGTCAAAAATAAAAATCCGTCAGGCAAGCAGGACGCTCGCCCTACTTCCCAATCAGGCAAGCGGGACGCTCGCCCTGCGTCCCAAAAGCCTCCGCGTGAGCTGTTCAATGATTTCATGTTGTTTTTTATTTTTCAAAGTGCCATTAATATATCCCGGATTGACCCCTTTGGCCTATTCACAATAAGGGCAATACTTCAAGGCACCCTGACTACGCAAAAGGTTTCATTTTTGACCTGTCCCTTATGAATGACCTTAAGTCGCATCATGGGGAAATCATACGCAAAAAATCAATTCTTATGGTTGGTGGCATGGAAGTATTTTTGGACTATTATTTCTGAATGTTCTACGGGCAATCCAATTGTTCGTTTTTATAACCGCGAAGGACGCGAAGGAAGGGGGAAGGGGTTGATAAAAATCTTCTTCGTGTCCTTCGCGTCCTTCGCGTCCTTCGCGGTTGAATTTAATGGTTCGTTTTATTTAACCACAGATGAACACAGATGAACACAGATAAAGACTTCCGAAACGACGGTTTGAATCCGTGTTTATCTGAGTTCATCTGTGGTTAGGTTTTTGGTTGGTTTTATTTAAACCGCGAAAAACGCGAAATGCCGCGAAAAGGAAGGGATTGCTTTCGCGTGTTTTGGCGTTTTTCGCGGTTCAAAATAATGGCTGGTTTTTTATAACCGCGAAGGACGCGAAGGACGCGAAGGAAGGAAATCCTGAAGGTCGTTGTTTTTTCAGTTTAATTTTTTCTGTTCTTCGTGTCCTTCGCGTCCTTCGCGGTTGAATTTAATGGTTCGTTCCTCAGCACACGCGGGTGGTTTTCAGGCCGAGGAGCAGGCCGAGTTTTTCGATTTTGGCGGCGATGCGGCCGGTGCCGACCGCGCAATGGTGCGCGGGGCCGTGGCTGTTCCAGCGGTTCACAAACTCGCGCGCCCCGCAGGGGAATCGGTAGCGGCTGTTGGTGTTGCCGATCTCCAGGACCGGGCCGGGCACCGACTCCGCCTCGGCGCAGAGCAGGGCGAGCCGGCCGTCGGCGGTCTCCACCACCGAGAGCAGCGTCACCGGGCCGTGGCGCACGGCCATCTCGACCGACACGCCGCGCCCGACCTTGCCGTGATAAACATCGAGCGGGCGCACCTTGGTCTTGCCTTGCGCGATCTTGATGTGGCCGGGGCCGTCGTGCCCCATGAGCACCACGTCGTCGGCGAAGTCCATCGCATAGTATTCGGTGAACGAACCGCCCGCGCCGAACAGGTCCATGATTTTCATGGCCTGCGCGTTTTTCACCTCGTATTCGCCCGCGACCGGAACGCCGCGGGCCGTGAGCAGCGAGGTGCCGAGGATGATCGAGCTGATCACCTCCCCGCACTCCGGCACGCCCGTGCCTTTGTGGAAATAGGCCAGCGAGCCGAGCCGGTGCGCGGCGACGAGGCGGTCGAGCGCGAGCGAGGTGCGGGCGGCCTCGGCCAGGTCGGTGGCGCGGCAGTCGGGCTGCACGTCGAACACCTCGTGAAACTCCGCCGTGCGTTTCGCCATGTCGGCGCAGTCCACGTCGCGCCGCAGCGCGGCCAGCTCCTCGATCTCCAGCATCTCGATGTGCGTGCCGAAGGTCGCGCATTGCAGCGTGAGGTCGGAATAAATGTCGAGCATGCCGCCGTAGTAGTGGCCCATGAGGCCGAGGCGGTTGCCGGCCATGCCGGCGGCGGTGCGCGCCGCCTCGATCCAAGCGTCCACCTCGCGCCAGCACTCCGGGTCGCCGTCAAGCACGCCGGTGACCTGGTGAAACCGCACGCCGGCCCGGTTGAGCACGTTCGCGATCTCGGGCACCGGGCAGGCCCCGCAATGCGCGAGCCACTCGCCGGTCATGCGGGTGCGGTCGCGGAGCCGGTTGAACGCCGCGTAGTCAATCGCGGGCGCGGGGGCGAGGTTGAGCACGATGACCGGCACGCGCGCGCGTTGCACGACGGGCAGCACGGTGGAGGAAAGCGCGTAGGTGGTGGCGTGCAGGAAAATCACGTCCACATCCGCCCGGCGCAATTCGCTCCCGGCGGCGCGGGCGCGGTCCGGGTTGTCCACGAGGCCGGCGTTGACGACCTCCACGCCGGGGCGCGCGAGTTTTTCCGCGACCCGCGCGAGGAAGCCCTCAAGGCGTTCCTTGAGTCCGGCGAATTGCGGCCAGTAGGCATCGAGCCCGATGCCGAACAGGCCGGCGCGAAGCGGGGGCGGAGGGGGGGGCAGGGAAGGGAGGCTGTGCATGGGAATGGCGCCGATTTTATCGCATCGACACGCGCGCGGGAATCCTGTCAATGATGTTTTATATACAAAAAATGCCCAACATTGAAAATAATTATTTCCGCTATTTCGCGACCTCGCCCGAGATGGACGTGTGGGGCCTGGCGGTGACGGCGGCGGGCTGCACGCGGGTGCGGGCGGGCGCGCCCTACCCGCCGCCCGCGCACCCCGCCGACCACCTGTTCGGGTGGGCGCGGGGCCGCGTGCTCGACGCGCTGCAAATCGTGCTCATCACCAACGGCGGGGGCCGCTTTGAAACCAAGGCGACCGGCCCGCGCGAGATCACGGCCGGCATGGCCTTCGCCCTGCTGCCCGGCGTCTGGCACCGCTACGGACCCGACCCGCGCACCGGCTGGGAGGAAAGCTGGCTGGAAGTGCGGGGCCCGCTGGTGAACCGGCTGGCGGACAACGGCGTGTTCACGGCGGAGGCCGCCGTGCGCCCGGGGGTGCTGGGCGCCGGCATGGAGGCGGCGCTGGAGCAGGTGCACGCGCTTTCGCGCCACGGGCCGCCCGGTTTCGACGCCCCGCGCGCGGCGGCGGCCTGCGCGGTGCTTGCCGCGTGGGAGCGCGCGGGGCGCGAGCAGGGCCGCGTGGTCTCGCGGCTGATGCGCGCCGTGGCCGAGGCGGAGCGGTTCCTGGCCGAGCACCACACCGAGCCGGTTGACATGCGCGAGCTGGCCATGCGCCTGGGCGTGGCCTACTCGCACTTGCGCCGGGCGTTCAAGCGGGATACAGGATTTGCCCCCTGGCAATACGTGCTGCACCTGCGCCTCGCCCGCGCGCGGCGGCTGCTGGCGTCAAGCGACGCGACCCTCGACGGGCTTGCCGCCCAGCTCGGCTTCAATTCCGGCTTCCACCTGTCCGCCGCGTTCAAGCGCGCCCACGGCGTCTCCCCGCAAGCCTGGCGGCGAAAGCTCGCCGGGCCCGCCCCTTGAATTGCCGGCAAGGCAGGCAGGCGCATGAACAGGGGGCGGTCATTAAACCTGGTTCCCCGCTATTTTGAATGGATTTCCCATCACGCCGCCGCGAGGAGGAGACAGCGATCGACCTTTTCAGCCCCGGAGGGGCGGCGGCTTCTAGTGTCCAGTAAACCTTCAATAGTCGGATAAAGTCGGTGGAGTTTGATGCGGGCGTCATCAGTGGTGAAGCGCCAGCGCATGACTTGGTTGGCGTCATTGCGCTGTCGCTGCCATGCGGCAACCTCCGCA
>JAITDF010000570.1 GCA_031282705.1 Opitutaceae bacterium
TTTGCATGACATGGACGGTGCGCGCGAGGCCGCCGCCGCTCACGGTGACGCTGGTGTCGCGCGCCGTGCCGGGGGTGTTCGCGGCGATGGCGCTGAGCGTGACGGTGGTGGCGGCGCCGGCGGCGCCGGCGGGAGGCTCGGCGGCGAGCCAGCCGGCGGCGGGCGGGATTTGCGCGGCCCAGGCGATGTTGCCCGAGACAGTAAACGTGCCGGCGCTGCCGAGGGGTTGCGCGAGCGCGAGGAGGGGTTTGTCAACAGTGAGCACGGGCGCGGCGACGGTGACGCTGGCGGCGCCGGATTTGCCCGTGTCGGCGATCGAGGTGGCGCGCACGGTGAGCGCGGCGGCGGTTTCGTCGGCGGCGACGGTGAGCAGGCCGGCGGTGTCCATGCCAGTGCCGGCGGTGGCCGCGGCCCCGCTGGCGGCGGTGACGCTCCAAGTCACGCCTTGCGCGGGCGTGCTGCCGCCGGAGCCGGTGACGGTCGCGGTGAATTGTTGCGTCGCGCTCCTGACAACGGTGGCGCTGGCGGGGGAAACGCTGACGCTGGCCACGCTGACCGGGGTGACGAGGCGGGCGGTGTCGCTGCGGCGCGCCTGGGCCTGGGGGACGGCGCGGTTGGAGATGGCGACGTGGTAATTGCCGGCGGCGGCGGCGGTGGCATTGGGGATGGTGTAGAGCGCGGAGGTGGCGCCGGCGATGGGCTGGTCGTTTTTATACCATTGGTATTGCATGTCCTTGCTGATGGAGGAGGTGCCCACCCAGAGGTTGATGGTCTGGCCGGGCTTGAAGAATTGGGACAGCGGGGACTGTATGATTTTGAAATCGGGATTGAAATCGGCGGTGTCCTGCCAGTTGACCCAGACGTTGGCGTCGGTGCCGATGAGTTCGCCGCCGCCGGGGTAGCCCACCGAGAGGTAGGCGCCGCGATCGACGGGGTCGGTGAGCAGGGCGAGGTCGAGGGGCTGGGTGGTGGCGCCAGCGATGGACGTGAAGGAGGGCGGGTCCCGCCAATCATCGGTTTGATGGCGCAGTTTCCATTGATAGGAAAGCGCGGCGGCGTTTGACCCGAAAACGCCGGCGGGATAATAGGGGATGGGGGCGGCGGTGCCTTTCTCTATATTAATCATGACATCGGCCGAAGGATAAGCTGAATAGTAAGAGTAAAAGTAATCTCCGCCGAGCGCCCATCTGTTGCCATTGCGAAGCAGATTTTCCCATTGGTATTCGTTCACGCCGGTGAGCAGGCCGCTGTTGAAGAAATTTTGCGAGCCGCCGGCGAGGATGCCGCGCGGGCTGAACTCGAAGAGGTTTCTCAGGTCGAGCGGGCTGTTGCCGAAGAACGGGACGAGGCTGCCGCGCGCACCGGCGGGCAGGTCGCTGCCTTCGAGGTCAACCGGGTCGGTGAGGGCGGTTTTGAGTTTCACGAGGTTGTCATGATAATCCCCGCGGGACTGGCCGACGGACACGCCGCCGGAATCGTCGCCGCCGGCTTGGGCGGCGGTGCCGAAAAGATATGACTTGCCGGCGGCGGGCGCGGCGCGGGTGAAGAGCGTGTTTTCCACGGCGAGGAGCCTGTCGATGGCATCGGTCAGCAGGGTGCGCATCGCCTTGCAATCGGCGTTGCCGGCGCTGGCGGCGGTCGGGCGCAGGAGGTCGGGGTGGTTTATAATAAAATCATCCGCGCGCCATTCGCCGGTGAGGGTGGAGAGATAATTCTCGTGAATATTGGAGTTGGTGAGGTCAACGTTGAGGTTGTAGGTGTTGAGAAAACGGTGGAGCGCCTGGCTGCTTTTTAATAATCCGACGAGCATTTGCACGTCGGCGTATTGGACGACAATCGTGCCGGCGATGCCGGTCTCGGCGGAGACAAACTCGGTGGAAAAGCCGGACTGGATGGCGGCGAGGTCGGCGATTATATTATCAAACGCGGTTTGCTGGCCGCCGAGGAAGGTGATGATGTCCGAGAGATTGGTGCCGTTGGCGAAGGCCGGCGCCGCGCCATAGGGCACGGTGCCGGTGGCGACTTTGATGTCGTCGTGGAGCGTCGAGTCCGGGGAGAAGGTGACCGAGGCACCGTCGGGAGGGTAGCTGGAGTAGCGGTCGGGATAAGACTCAAGCGTCAGCCACTGGCCGGCCTTAAGGGTGACGGTGAAGCCCGAGATGTCCTGGCTGTCGGGAAGGCGGCTTACGTCTGAGATAGGAAAATCCGGGCTCTCTCCATAAATACTGTCTCTGCTTAAATACCCCGCGTAGTCGCCGTTCAGGTAAATTGACATGCCGAAATAGAAGGAGTGGCCGACGGGATCTGCCGTTGTGACATTGATGCGGAAGCTGCGCGTCGAGGAGCCGGTGTTTTGCCAGGCCAGCCAGTAATTGTCGTCATCGTTTGTCAAAAAGGGGCGTGTGTAGCTGTCACCGTTTTTCTCCCACGGCGTGCCGATGGTCGCGGCGGGGCGCGTGGGAAACTCGACCGTCACGCCGTCAAACGGGTCGAAGGCGGCGGCGGTCGCGCCTTTTTGTATAAGGAAGGCGGGCAGGCTGCTCTTGGCGATGACGCCGGCGCGCCCGATGGCGCGCAACAGGCGGGCCTCCTGCGCGTCGGCGGCGCCGGGGCTGGCCGCCAGATACGTGTCGAGGGTCGATACCATCGAGTTGTAGTCGGCGGCACGCATGGCGTTGCGGGCGGTGGTGATGGCTACGGAGGCCGCCGGGCTGTGCGCGGCGGCGAGCAGGACGGCCAGAAGGCCGGCGGCGAGTTTGGCGGGATGTGTCAATGGATGCGGTTTCATGGCGGGCTGATGGGTTGCGGCGGGTTGCGACTCAAAGTCGGGTCATTCCATCTTTCTTTTTTTCTCTTTCTCTTTATCTTTCGTCAGGAACAGAGCCGCAGGGCGTGGAAACGGAAGAGAAAGAAGAAAGATAAAGAGGAAAGAGGAAAGAGGAAGATTCCGGCGGTGACATCACGTTGAGTTGCACCCGTTGCGGTGGGTTTCGGTTGTTTATGGTTTATGGTTATGGTTGACGGAGGACAAGGGACGGGGGCGCGGGGCGGGCGGCGCGCCCGGAATGCGCGGCGCGCGCCGTCCGTGGCGGCGCCGGCGCGGGTGGCGCGGGCGGGAGGGAAAGGGGTTGCAGCGTCAGCGCGCCGCTCGCGGCGTCGCGAAAGAGGCGGAGGTGGACGCGGCGTCCGGCGTCGTCGAGCGCGGAAAACAGCAGCGCGCCGGCGCCCGACGGCGCCGCCGGCGAAGCGTGCCGCGCAGGCGCGCCCGTCACGCGCCACGACGCGGCGGGCGGTCGGGCGGCGTCGTTGAGGTTTTTGCTTTCGTCGCCGGCGGCGGCGGCGTTTTCGTCCGCCGGCGACGCCAGCCGCAACGTGATCGCCTCGCGCAAGGTGAAATACCGCAGTCCCGCCAGATAGCCGGCAAGGGCGTCCCAATCCTCGGCGGCGCAGATGCCCGGGATGATGTCGATTTCCGGCTGGCGGAGTTCGTAGCCGGGGGCGGGCATGAGGAACGGCCCGGCCCGCTTGCGCGCGGGCAGGATTTTCGCCGCCCTCACCCGGCAGATCGCCCCGCCCGTCGTGCTTGAAAAATACGTCAGGCGAAACCCCTTCGCGCGCAGCATCGACATCGCCGGCGGAGGGGTTGGTTGCGACGACGGCTGCGACGCGGGAGCACCGGCAAAAAGGTCTGCGCGGAGCGGAAAGTTTGCGGTGAGCGTCGCGACTAGCGCGGCGAGAAGCGCACGCGCCTTATAAAATAAAATGGGGTGGGGGAGGGGTGGTGTGTGGGGGGGGGGGGGG
>JAITDF010000652.1 GCA_031282705.1 Opitutaceae bacterium
GCCCGACCGCACCCCTTTTTCCCCCCGCTCCACCACCCACGCTCCCGCAGCATGTCCCGGCCACCGACACTCCCGCCCGCACCCGCCCACCCCCCGCCCGGCGCCCCCCCGGCCTCGGAGAAAACCACCTGGAAAGAACGCGCCGGCTTCGCCGCGGGCACGCTGCCCTTCAACTTCGGCGCCTCCGGCATCAACACCCTGGCCTATCCCATCTACAACATAATCCTCGGCATGAGCCCGTCGTTGATCGGCCTCGTCCTCGGCCTCTCGCGCGTGCTCGACGCCGTGCTCGACCCGCTCGTCGGCTCCTGCAGCGACAACTTCCGCTCAAAATGGGGCCGCCGCCGGCCCTTCATCGCGGTCGGCGCGGTGCTCTGCGCGATCACCTTCCCCCTTGTCTGGATGGTGCCCGAGACCTGGACGGGCGGCTGGGCGTTCGGCTGGTTCCTCGTCACGATGCTCGTGTTTTACGCGGCCTTCTCCGTTTACGCGGTGCCCTACCTGACGCTCGGCTTTGAACTGAGCGCCGACTCGAACGAGCGCGTGCGCGTCCACGCCGTGCGCGCCATCGCCTCGAAACTCACCTTCTTTGTCATCCCGTGGGTCTTCCCCCTTGCCCAGTGGAAACTGTTCGGAAGCCCCGCCGCCGGCATGCGCGCGCTCGGCGTCATGATCGGCGCGCTCTTCATAATACTGGCGGTGCCGGCCGTGCTGCTCACCCGGGAACGCTTCGCCAAAAAAGCCGGGCGGCAGGAAAAAGTGCGGCTGCTGCCCGGCCTGAAAATGACCCTCGGCAACCGCCCCTTCCGCCACCTCGTGGGCATCGTGCTGGGAATGATTGTCTGCGACAACATGGTCCGCACGATGGGCACGCACATCAACATATACTATGTCTATGGCGGCGACCGGACGGCCGGCGCCCTCATGCAAGGCGCCTCGCAGACCTTCTACGCGGTCGCCGGCCTGGCGGGCGTGCTGGTCGTGGCGCCGCTGGCCACGCGCCTCGGCAAACTGCGCGTCATCCGCGTGTGCCTCGCCTGCGGCATCCTCGCGGCGGTCAGCCAGTATTTCTTTTACAGCCGCGAGCACCCCTGGCTCCAGTTCATCTCGATGCTGCTCCTCGCGCCGAGTTTTTCCGGCTTCTGGGTTTTGATCGACCCGATGAAGGCCGACACCGCCGACTTCGACGAATACAAAACCGGGCTGCGCCGCGAAGGCGCCTATGCGGCGGTCGCCACATGGCTGGAAAAAACCACCCTGACCGCGGGGATTTTCCTGTTCGGCCTCGTGCTGGACTGGTCCGGCTTCGACGCCGGGCTCGGCGGGGCGCAAAGCGAGGGCGCCCTGCGGACCATGCGGCTGCTGTTCTCTGCCGCTCCCGCCGTGATACTCACCGGCAGCTTCCTCCTCGCGTGCCGCTACCCGCTCGACGACAAAAAACTGCGCGCCATGCAGGACGAACTCGTGCGCCGCCGCGCCGCCGCCGGCGGCTAAACAAAAAAACCAGCCCTCAAACCATGAAAAAACACCCAGGCATCCGGGGAAAAACAACGCGCCGCCCGGTCGCGGAAACATGGCGCCCCGAGTCGCAGGCGCCCGCATACCCGTGGCATTACGGGCCGCCCGCCGCCGCCTCCATCCGCGCGGCGCTCGGGCGCATCCGCGCGATGCTCGAAAAACACTCGCCCGCGCACCTTGTCGATTGCAGGACCGGGCGGCGCATCACCGGGTTTTCCCGGCCTCGCCCCCACGCCGACATCGCCCAAGGGCTCTTCCGCATCATCTCATACGAATGGGGCGTTGTCCATTGCGGCATGATGCTCGCCGCGGAAAACACCGGCGACGCCCGCTACCGCGACTACACGGCCAAACGCATGCAACTCATGGCCGACGCCACGCCATGGTTCGGCTCGTTCCTCAAGACGCGCCCCGACGGCGCCGGCGGCCCCGCCTTCATGACGCTCCTGCACCCGCGCAGCCTCGACGACGCCGGCTCGCTGTGCGCGGCGATGGCGAAGGCGCACATCGCCGGCCTGGCGAAAGGGCTGCCCCCGATTATAAACAACCTCATCGCGCACATCATGGAACGGCAGCACCGCGCCGCCGACGGCGCGTTCGCGCGCAACCGCCCCGTCAAAAACTCGATCTGGCTCGACGATTTATACATGAGCGTCCCCGCGCTGGCCCAAATGTATAAACTGACGGGCCGGGAAAACTACGCCGGCGAGGCGGTGCGGCAAATCATGCTTTTCAGCAAACGCCTGCATGACCCCGCGACCGGGCTCTTCGCGCACGGCTGGTTCGAGGACGACACGGAGCACCCCGCCTATCACTGGGGGCGCGCCAACGGCTGGGCCATGCTCGCGATGGTCGAGCTGCTCGACGTGCTGCCGGCGGATTATCCGGGGCGCGACGGCGTCCTTGCCCTCCTCCAGGGGCAGATTCACGGCGTCGCGCGGCTTCAGGACGGGACGGGCTTCTGGCGCCAGCTCCTCGACCGCAACGACAGCTTCCCCGAGACATCGGCCACCGCCCTGTTCACCTATTGCATCGCGCGCGCCATCAACCGCGGCTGGTGCAGCGCGCTCGCCCGCGGCCCCGCGGCCCTGGCCGGGTGGAACGCCGTCGCCTCGCGCATCGACGCGCGGGGCTGCGTCAACGGCACCTGCGTCGGCAGCGCCATGGCGATGGACCCTGCCTATTATTACCATCGCCCGCAAAGCCGCCTCGCCGCGCACGGCTACGGCCCGGCCCTGCTCGCCGGCGCGGAACTGCTCCCGATCATCGAAAGCGGGCGCGTCTCCGCCTACGACGGCGCGGCGCAGTTCGGGCGCATGCTCAGGGAGGATTGATTTTTTATATGAACACGGGCTCCCCGGCGAAAAAACGCGCGCCCGGCTCCGGGCCGCCCTTCCTCAAAGCCGCCCGGCTCGCCGGCTGCCTGCTTTTTATATTCGCCTCATGCGCCCGCGCTCAGGAAGGCCGCGTCATATGCATCGCCCCCGACGGCGACGACTCCGCCCCCGGCTCCCCGGCGCGCCCGCGCCGCTCCGTGCAAAAGGCCCTGGACGCGGCGGCGCCGGGCGACACCGTGCGCCTCCTCCCCGGCGTGCACCGCGCGCGCCTTGTTGTCACAAAAGGAGGCGCGCCCGGCGCCCCCGTGACGCTCGAAGGCATGGGCGGCGCCGTGCTCGACGGCGCCGAAGACGCCGCCCCCGAATGGACGCCCGCCCCCGATGTCGCGCCGGGCGTGCGCCGCACGCCCCTCGCGTTCCCGCCGCGCTGCGTCGTTGTTGACGGGAAACAAATGGCGCTCATGGACGAAAACCGTTTCCCGGACGAGGCGGCCATCCGGGAAATCTTCAGGACGGGCTTCGGGCGCGGGGGCTGGAAACATATACAAGGCGCGGGGCTTTACCGGAGCGGCAAAAAGGAATTTCTCGCGCGGTTCGACGGCGAAAGGGACCCCCGCGCGATGGATTTCATATTCGCGCCGGACGCCGCCGTCGTGCGCATAGACGGCGCGAACCACGTCGTGCTGCGCAACCTTGAGCTCCGCCATGCCCGCCACGGCGTCGTGATGGCCGCCACCACCGGCAGCATGGTGGAGGGCTGCCATATAAACCGCACCCGCGACGGCATCACGCTGGCCCCCGGCGCCGGGCATTGCGTGATCCGCCACAACCGCATCACGCAAACCCCGCTCGGCGCGAACCACGGCTGCGCCGCGCCCGCCGGGTCGGGGCGGGCGGACGCCGGCAAATGGTCGCAGGCGTGGGACCTTTGGAAGGCGCGCAAAACCTACGGTTATTATGACTGCCAGGGCATCTGCATGGACCGCTCCGCGGGCGGCCACCGCATCCATGACAACCATATATACGACCATTGGGACGGCATCGCGAGCCGCGGCTGGGAGCGCTGGAAGACCTCCGCCGCGGAGCGCCTGCCGTGGGTGCATTATAATCGCGGCAGCGAGGTGCACCACAACCTCGTCGAGCGCGTAAACGACGAGGGGCTTGAGTTGAACGACGGCGGCATCGACCAGCAATGGCACCACAACCTGGTCGTCAACGCCCGCTGCGGGACGCGCCTCAAGCCCATCGACCGGGGGCCGCTTTACCTTTACGGGAATATCTACAAGGACAACGGCGAGGACCTGCGTTTCTACGGCGAAATCGAGCTGAATCCGTCCGTTGTATACATCTACCACAATTCCTCCAATTCCGCGCAGGCGGTCATGAGCAACAAAGTGCGCGGCATAGGCACGCCCGGCTTCCATGTCCATAACAACCTCTTCTGGTGCGAACGCTGGTGGGCGCGCACGGGCGACGGCGTGGTGGAGCCCAACTGGAAGGCCGGCCATAATGTGTTTGTCCGGCGCGGGAACGCCTCCGCGTGGGGCGGCGGCCGCGCCCTGGCCGGGCGCCTCGGCCTGGAGGCGCGCAGCCGCTGGGTCGAAAACACCGGGAGCCCGTATGCCGACCCGGCCGCGCCCGACTATCGCATCGCCGCGGACAGCCCCGCGCGCGGGGCCGGCGCGAATCTCGAAAAGCTCCTTGGGAAAAAACTGCCCGGCGCCGACGGGTTCGGCGCGCCGGACGCGCCGGACGCCGGCGCGCTGCCTTACGGCGCCCCCATGCTCAAGGTCCCGCGCCCGCCAAGCGGGGCCGGGGCGGCGGAGGGAGAATAAAGTGAAGAACCGATGTTACACGGAAGCGTCCATTCCCGTTCCCCGTTCTCTTTCTCTTTCCTCTTTCGTCAGGAGGGAAGACGGGGATGGAAGGAATGGGAGAGAAAGATAAAGATAAAGAGGAAAGAAGAAAGATGCCGGTGGATTTCGGGATTGCATTCATTAAAAACCGCAACAAACCCTCATTTGAAACCATGAAATTTCCAACCCTCCCTCTTGTTGTTTGCGCCATGCTGGCGTGCCGGGCGTTTTGCGCGGAACAGCCGGCCGCCGTTTATCAAACCCGGACGGACCTGCCTTATTATACAGACGAGGCCCTGGCAAAGGGCGACGACTACCAGCGCGGGCAATGCCGGCTCGATGTTTATTATCCGTCGAATCGCACGGGTTTCCCGACCGTGATCTGGTTTCACGGCGGCGGGCTCACGGGCGGGAGGCGCAACATGCCGGCGGGGCTGAAAAACCAGGGCATCGCCATCGTCTCCGCCAGCTACCGGCTTTCGCCGCGCGGGAAGCTGCCGTGCTTTTTCGAGGATGCGGCGGCGGCGGCGGCGTGGACTTTCAAAAACATCGCCGCCCTCGGCGGCGATCCGGGGAAAATATTCATCTCCGGGCACTCCGCGGGCGGCTACCTCGCCGCGATGATCGGCATGGACGCCCGCTGGCTCAAGCCGCACGGCCTGTCAAACCGGCGGTTCGCGGGCATCGCCCCCGTCAGCGCGCAGATGACAACGCATTTCGAGGTCAAAAAACAGCTCGGCGACACGGGCGCGCAATACCGTCCGTTGATCGACGAATACGCGCCGTTGTATCATGCGGCGAAAAACCTGCCGCCGGTCTGCCTGATAACCGGGGACCGGCGCATAGAGTTCAAGAGCCGCGTCGAGGAAAACGCATTGCTCGCGGTCAGCCTGCAAAACCTCGGCCACGGGCAGGTCGAGTTTTATGAAATGGGCGGCCTCGACCATGCCGGTGTTTCCGAGGGCGGGGCGCTCCTGGTGCGGAAATTCATAAAACGGCTGTCGGCGCCGGCAAAGCCAGCGGCCAGCAGCAGGTTGGCGCCGGCCCCGGCCAGCGAAACCGCCAGGAGCCCCTGGCGCAGCTTGCGGAAATTGCGCGGGTTGATCGGCACCGGCTTGGCCCAGCCAAAAATGAACGAGGCGCTGGTCAGGCTGCTGGTGATGGCGGTCAGGATAAATACGAAAAGCCCCAGCGGGTCGATGTGCGGCAGCGGGTTGATGGTGATGCGGCCGTTGTGGCGGGCCGTGGGGTCGCCCGCCTTTTCGGCCACCCAGCCGTGCGCGACTTCATGACAGATCATGCCGAGCATGAACGGGATCAGGCCAATGCTGATATAATAAAAGGCTTGGGAGAGGCTTTCCATGGCATTACACTATATAAAAATCCGGCCCGGCGCAATCGCCGAGCCGGATTTCCG
>JAITDF010000662.1 GCA_031282705.1 Opitutaceae bacterium
GCTGTTTGGTGACGTGGGTGTTGATTTCCGCCGCGCGGGTGTGGGCGTGGTGGCCGCGGGGGGGGGCGAGGGTGGGGGGGGGGGGGGGGGCGGGGGGGGTCGGGCCGGGGCGGCTGGCGGCGTTGGCGGGCTGGTTGGCGGCGCGGGCGGGTTGCTGCTGCTGCTGGCGTTGCTGGCGCTGGTTGGCGGTGAGGGAGGCGGCCTGGGCTTGCTGGGCGGCCTTGGTCTGGCCGGCGATGAGGGTGCTGAGGAGGGTGGCGACGTCCTTGGCGTTGGCGTTGTTGAGGTGGATGACTTCGGTGCGGGTGTTGGGGTCGGCCTTGACGTCGAGTTTGGTGACGAGGTCGTCGAAGAAGGGGAACTGGCGGGGGTCGGAGATGAGGACGATCTGGTTGGTGCGGTCGTCGGCGTTGTAGGTGGTGGCGGAGCTGAGTTGCTGGAGGAGGGGGCCTTGGAGGATGGTGCGGAGTTTGGCGACGAGGTCGGAGGCCTTGGCGAAGCGGAGGGTGTAGAATTTCGTGGACACGCCGGCGCCGACGGGGCGGTCGAGTTTTTTGACGAGCACTTCGATGCGCTGGAGGGTGCTGATGGAGTCGGTGATGAGCACGGCGTTGGCTTTTTCAAAGAGGGAGAAGCTGCCGATGCTGGCGTTGAGGAGGGTGGCGATCTGGGGGACAAACTCGGCGACGCGGAGGAATTCGAGCTGGAAGAGCTTGGTGGCGATGCGTCCGCTGGGCGGGTGGGCGAGGGCGGAGCCGTCGAGCATGAGCGGGGCCTCGAAGCGGACGCCGGGCATGGGGAGCATTTTCACGAACTTGTCGCCGAGGGGGACGAGGGCGATCTGGTTGAGGTTGAGCACGGTTTCGAGCGCCTGGAGCGCCTCGGCGCGGGTGGGCGGGGTCTTGAAGACGAGGGTGATCTCGACGTTGGGCAGGCCCTGCTGGCGGAGGATGGTGCGGCCGGTGAGGTTTTCCAGCTCGGGGATGACCATGCTGAGGGGCACGCTCGGGAAGTTGAATTGGGAGATGCGTTCGTTGGGGTTGCCGGAGGGGGCGAGCGGCGTGGTGGGGGCGGCGGGCGGGGCGGGCGGCGCGGAGGTGATGGCGGGCCGGACGGAGGCTTCGCCCGCCGGGGCGGGGGCGACGGCGGACGGCGGGACGGGCGCGGGCTCTTGGGCATGCGCGGCGGGGGTGCCGAGCGTGGCGGCGGCGGCGGCGAGGGCGAGGATGGCCGCGGGCGGAGGCGGAAATGGGCGCAAGGTCATGCGGTGGCGGAAAAAGGTTTTGGACTGGATGAGGGGATTGCGGAAGCGGTGAGAAAATACGAACGAAACAAGGTTGTAAACGGTGTTGTTGGGTGGGTTTGGCTCCGCCGGGCGCAATGGGAGGGAATATCGGTTCTCATCAAAATCGTTCTCTTTCTCTTTCCTCTTTATCTTTGTCTTTCTCTTTCCTCGTTCTCGTTCTCGAACCGTTCCGAAAAAGAGAAAGAGGAAAGAGAACGAGGAAAGAGAAAGAGAACGAGAACGAGAACGAATGGGAAACAAGATTCGCTATATGACGGGCTCGGGGACGCGCGGTTGCATGAATTTTGCCGGCGGCTGGCGGCGGGCGGCGGGCGGTCGGCGACGGGCGGCTGGCGGTGGCGATGGCGATGGCGGCGGGCGGCGGTGCGGGCGGCGGCGGCGCGCTATTCGCGATCGCGGGTGTCGATGACGATGGTGACGGGGCCGTCGTTGAGGAGCGCGACCTGCATCATCGCGCCAAATTCGCCGCTGGCGACGGGACGGGCGAGGGCGGCCTCCATTTGCGCAAGAAACTGCTCGTAAAGGGGGAGGGCGTCGGCGGGTTTGGCGGCGGCGTGGAAGGAGGGGCGGGCGCCCTTGCGGGTGCTGGCGATGAGCGTGAACTGGCTGATGACGAGCACGCCGCCGCCGATGTCGCGCACGGAGCGGTTCATCCGGCCGGCGTCGTCGGGGAAGAGGCGCATCGTCGCGATTTTTTCGGCGAGCCAGCATCCGTCCCCGGCGGTGTCGCCCGCGGCGATGCCGAGGAGGACGAGCAGGCCTTGGTTGATGGAGCCGCGCACGGCGCCGTCGATGGCGACACTGGCGGAGCCGACGCGCTGGATGACTGCTTTCATGGGGGACAGTCCAACCCGCCGGGCTCCAAATCCGAGAAAAAAACGCGCGATTTTTGCCGCACCGGTGCGAGCCGCCAAACCGCATGGGGCGGGTCGCCCGCGCCGTTGCAAGGGTGCAAGGGGTGCAACAGGAAGTGATGTCACCGCCGGAGCCTTTCTCCTTCTTCTTTCCTCTTTACTGATGTTACGCAGTCGGCAGATTTTTGGCAGGGCGGTCCCGCCGAGACCGCCGTCGTTTTGCCTCGTGGTGCTCGCGGCGGTCTCGGCGAGACCGCCCTGCCAACACTGGCCGCCGCGTAACATCAGCTCTTTATTCTTTCTCTTTCTTCCTCCGTCCACTTCAGCATTCGGAGAAGAAAAAAGAGTAGGGCAAACGTCCCGCTTGCCTGACGGCGCGCAAAGCGCGCCGTCCCCAAACAGGCAAGCGGGACGCTTGCCCTACTTCTGCCCTCCCCCCGCCGCCTGCTCTCTGGCCCTGCCTTGCCCATCTGCATGGTTTGGGGCTTGGCAGGGCTTGGAGGGTGAAAAACGCCCCGTTTTTCACCCTCCAAGCCGTCACAGCCAAAATCCACTCACAGACCAACCCGTTCCCACCATGATTACGCACACGCATATCACCGCCCGCGCCGGCGGAAACGCCTTCCGCGACTGCACCGCACCCACCAGATCTGAAGAGCGTCGGGTCGGGC
>JAITDF010000715.1 GCA_031282705.1 Opitutaceae bacterium
CCAAAACTGGCCGCCGCGTAACATCAGTTATTTGTTCTCGTTCTCTCTTCTCTTCCCTTCCCTCTTCCGCCTTCGCAACGTTTCGAGAACGGGAACGGGAACGAGTAAGAGAACGGGACTGATAAAAAAAACAAGTGCCTCTGGCGCGGACAACACTTTGAGTTGCGCCCCCGGCCCGCCCGCGGCCGGCAAATCCAAAATCCCAAGACCAAAAACCAACCCGCTCTTCCCATGCACCGCCTGAAACCTTTTTTCCCCGAGCTTGCCCCCGCGCAATGGGAGCTGCTCGAACGCATGGCCGCGCTGCACCGCGAATGGAACGCAAAGATCAATCTCGTTTCGCGCAAGGACATCGACAACCTCGAATGGCGCCACTACGCGCCCTGCGTCGCCGCGATAAAATTCCTGCGCCTCATGGACGGCGCCACGCTCCTCGACGCCGGCACCGGCGGCGGTTTCCCCGGGCTCATCCTCGCCGTGCTTTATCCGCGCGCGCGCTTCACGCTGGCCGACTCCGTCGGCAAAAAAACCACCGTCGTCGCCGACATCGCCGCGCGCCTGCGCCTGCGCAACGTCGAGGTGAAAGCGATCCGCGTCGAGACGCTCGCCCGCGAATACGATTTCGTGACCGGCCGCGCCGTCACCTCCCTTCCCGCCTTCATGCAACTCGTCCGCCCGCGCGTCCGCCGCGGCGAAAAGCATTCGCCCGCCAACGGCATTATCTATTGGAAAGGCGGCAGCCTCGCCGCCGGGGAAGCCGCCACCGGCCTTGTCCCGGCGCGCGTGCTTTCGTTGGAGGAATTGCTGGGCGACGTTTGTTTTAAGGAAAAATACATCGTCCACTACCGCCGCGAAGACCTGGCCCGCGTCAGGCCGCCCGCCGGGTGAGCCACCAAAATGCCAAATCCCAAATCCCAAAACCCAAATTCCAAAAAAATTCCAAATCCTCAAATCCCAAAATCCCAAAGAGGCTGACATGGGCGCCTCAGCGGACGGGGACGCCTCCGCTCCGGCGGCCATTCAAAATAGCAATGACCAAACTGATGTTACGCAGTCGGCAGATTTTGGCAGGGCGGTCTCGCCCAGAACGCCGCGAACACCACCAGGCCAACGACGGCGGTCTCGGCGAGACCGCCCTGCCAAAACTGGCCGCCGCGTAACATCAGTGACCAAATACAAGCGGGGAACCAGGGATAAAGAGAAACGAGAACGAAAACAGGGAACGGGGATTTGGGATTTCCCTCACGCGCATCCGCCGCCGCCCTCCGGCTTTCTCCGGTAATCCAGACCCGCTTTTTTAGCCTGGCTGTGCTGCAAGCGGCGCTCGATGTGATAAACGCGCCCGTCTTTGACAAACACCGCGCCGGTTTGCTTGAAAGCGAAGGTGACATTGGCCCGCTCGCATTGGCCGCGCAGCGACACGATCCACTCGTGCCGGCAGGGTCGCGCCGCCGGGCCGGACTCGCCGCCGGCGATCACTTCCTCGATGTCGGCGCCCAGCCACGGGGAGATGTCCATCGCCGTCAGGAGCGGCTCGTGGATGATGATTTTGTGCTTGAGCGGGCAGCGCTTGAAAAGCGGCAGCCGGAAGTCCGCCTGCCGCTGGCTTTCGCAGGTCGCGCCCACGGTCACGTTGTCGTAACCGCCGCCCCAGCCGGGCGGCAGGCAGTCCGCGAGGCGCTCGATGCGTTTGGTCAGAAAAAGGAAATGGCAGTCGGCGCGCTCGCGCATCACCGCCCACGCCTCCCGGCGCCATTCGTCGCAGCGCGGGTGCAAAAAATCGGAGGTGAAGCAGGTGTAGAAAAGCGAGCCCGGCGGAAACACGTAGGCGCCGGCCTTGTCCCGCCGGACGGGCAGGAGGAAGTCGCGCGTCTTGCGGATGAGGGTGCTGTCGATGCCGTGCATGGCGTCGCGGCGGAAGACGTAGCAGTTCAGGCAGCCTTCGCTGTGCCGGGTGCAGCCGTGCCAGAGGTTCCAGAGCACCGTCCGCGGCGGGCGCCGGGGCGCCGGGGGCGGGGCGTCCTCAAACAAAAGATATTGTCCGGTCATGGATGGCATGGAAACAAGGGGCGCGTCCGGTCGTGGGAGCAGGGGGGGCGGCGCCAAATCCGCGCGCCGCTCAAGGCCCCTCGCAAGGCGCCTCGCGCACGAGCGCCGCGACGGCCAGCGCGACGGTGTCCGTGTGCGAAAGCGTGAGCAGGAGCCGCGTCGCGCCGGCGCGGCGGAGAAGCGCGCCGCCGGCCGCGTCGAGACGGACAAGCGGCTCGTGGCGCGCGCCGTGGTAAACCGACACGGAGCGCCAGCCAAGCTCCGCGCCGATGCCGGTGCCGAATGCCTTCGACACCGCCTCCTTCGCGGCGAAGCGGGCCGCGAGGTGCTTGTGCGGGTGCTTGATGGCGAGGCAGTAGTCGAGTTCCTCGTCCGTGAAGACGCGCCGGAGAAAACGCACGCCCTGCCGTTCATGCACGCCGCGGATGCGTGCGATGTCCACGATGTCCGCCCCGAGCCCGACGAGGAGCCCGCCGGGCGGGAGGATGGGAGCGGGGATTGGAGCGGACATGATCGGTTCAGTTTCTTCTCTTTATTCTTTATCTTTCCTCTTTCTCTTTCTCTTTCTCTTTCCTCTTTCTTCTCACGCAGCCCCGGCGGTTTCAAAAAGAGAAAGAGGAAAGATAAAGAATAAAGAGAAAGATGGAAGGGGTCATCCGTTCATCCGCCGTTTCATCTCCCGCACCGCCTCGTCGATGCCGGTGAAGAGCGCGCGGCTGATGATGCTGTGGCCGATGTTGAGCTCGTGCAGATGCGGGAGCGCGCGCACCCCGGCGATGTTGACGTAGTTGACGCCGTGGCCGGCGTTGACAACCAGCCCGCGGTCATGCGCGAGCGCCGCGCCGGCGGCCAGGCGTCCGTATTCGGCGGCGCGGGCGGGCGCGTCGAAATACGCGTTGGCGTAGGCGCCGGTGTGCAGCTCGACCCACGGGGCGCGGAGTTTCGCGGCGAGTTCGATCTGCACGGGGTCGGGGTCGATGAAAAGGCTCGTGCTGATGCCGGCGGCATTCATCGCGTCGATGCACGCGGCCACGCGGTCGCGCCCGCCGGCGACATCGAGCCCGCCCTCGGTCGTGACCTCCTCGCGGCTTTCGGGCACGAGGCAGACGGATTCGGGGCGGAGCCTCAGCGCGAACTCCGTCATGGCGGGCGTGCAGGCCATTTCGAGGTTGAGGCGCGTGGCGATGGTCTCGCGCAGACGCCACACGTCGCGCTCCTGGATGTGCCGGTGGTCCTCGCGCAGGTGCACGGTGATGCCGTCCGCGCCCGCGCGCTCCACCATGACCGCGAGCGCGACGGGATCGGGCTCCACCGCCCCGCCGGCGGTCGCGGCCGCCTGCCGATAACGCGCCTGCCGCACGGTGGCGCAATGGTCGATGTTTACTCCGAGCAGAATCATGCCGCCAGCACACAACAACGCGGCCTCCGGGAAAACATGAAAAGCGCGCGAATCCGAAATATTCTTCCTGACGCGGGCCGCGCTGCCGTGCAACGTGGCGGGTTTCCTTTTCATGCCGACGCCTTCCGAATCCAGCGAATCCAGCGAATCCGCCACCGCCGCCAACGCCGCCGGCTCCGCCGACGCCCTGTCCCGCCCTGTCGCGGCGGCGGCCACCGACGCCGCGCCCGCTGCTTCCACCGCCACGCCCGGCCCGTCTGCCGCTCCCGCCGGTCCCGCCGGTCCGTCCGCTCCCGCCGCCGCGGTCGCCGCGCCTGCCGCGCCCGGACGAGAAAACCTGCTGCTCAACATCATTTGCAACATCGCCGCGCCATCGCTGATTCTGATAAAATTCAGCTCGGAGCGCTGGCTCGGGCCGGCCTGGGGGCTCGGCATCGCGCTGGCGTTTCCGACCGGTTACGGACTCTGGGATTTTGCGCGCAGGCGGCAGGCCAATTTCATCTCCATCATCGGGTTTGCGAGCGTGCTGCTCACGGGGGGCCTCGGGCTGATGAAGCTCGACGGCTTCTGGTTTGCGGTCAAGGAGGCGGCCGTCCCCTCCGTGATCGGCCTGTCCGTGCTGCTGTCCGCGCGCACCAAACGCCCGCTGGTGAAAACCATCATCTACAACGACCAGGTGCTCGACACCCCGCGCGTGGACGCGGCGCTGGCGGCGCGCGGACGCCGGCGCGATTTTGAAACCCTGCTCGCCCGCTCCAGCCGTGCGCTGGCGGGCACATTTCTGGTCAGCGCGATCCTGAATTTCGCGCTCGCCCGCCACCTCCTGAAAAGCCCGCCCGGCACGGAGGCGTTCAACGCGGAACTCGGCCGGATGAACGTCTGGAGCTGGCCGGTCATCGTGGTGCCCAGCATGGTCATGCTGATGTTCGTGCTATGGAAACTCATCGGCGGCATCCAGCGCCTGACCGGGCTGGAACAGGAGCAGATTTTCCGCGGCGGCAAAAAATGAGGCTCCCCCCTCCCGGCCCGCGCGCAGCCCGCCGGGCACCCGGGGGCGATTCAAAACGACGCCCCCCCCCGCCGGAATCTTTCCTCTTTCCTCTTTATCTTTCTTCTTTCTTTTCCCCCCATTCTCTTTGTTGAAAATGAATTTTTAGAGGTTCCCGAAAGGGAGAAAGATGAAAGAGAAAGAGGAACGCGGAGGAAAAAAGCGGGGCGGCATCACCATGAACGCACTCCCGCCCGGCCGCCGAAGAAGGATTTTAATCGAAAAACCCGGCACGCCTGCCAGCATCCGCACCCGCGCGCCATCCGCATCCTTGCCATCCGTATCCGCACCATCCGCGCCCGCGCATCACGCCACCACGCCACCATGACAGCCTTCATCCTCGCCATCGCCTTCACGCTCGGATGCTCCTTTTTCTGCTCGATGCTTGAGGCGATGATCCTCAGCACCACGGAGGCCGAAATCGAATCGCTCAAGCAGACCCGGCGGCAGCGCGGGGAAATTTTGGAAAAACTGCGGACGCGCATCGACGAGACCATCTCGGCCATCCTCACACTCAACACCAGCGCCAACACCCTCGGCTCCGTCATCATCGGCGGCATCGCCGCGCGCCTCTTCGGCCACGCCATCCTCGGAGTCGTCTCGGTCGTGCTGACGCTCTCCATCCTGGTTTTTTCCGAGGTCATCCCCAAAAACATCGGCGTCGCCCACCGCCGCCGGCTCCAGCCGCTGTTGGCCTATCCGCTGCTCCTGCTGTGCCGCGTGCTCCGCCCGGTGACCTGGCTCTGCAACCTCATCGTCCGTCTGGTCGTGCGCCAGCCCGCGCAACCCGCCAGCTCGGGGCAGGAAATCATCCTCCTGGCCCGGCGCGGCGCGCGGCAAGGCACCATCACCGCAAACGAATCCAGCCTCATCGCCAACGCACTCTCGCTCGACGACGTGCGGGTGGACGCGATCATGACACCGCGCACGGTCGTCACCGCCCTCCCGAAAAAAGCCGCCATCGCCGACGTGTTCCGCGAGTTCCCCAACCTCCCCTTCGGGCGCATGCCCGTTTACGGCCTGAACATCGACGAAATCGCCGGCATCGTGCGCCGCCGCGACCTGCTCAAGGCCAAGGCCAACGACCGCGACGCCGACCTCGTGGAAAAACACATGCAGGAGGCTCATTTCATCCCCGAGACCGTCACCGCCGCAAACGCGCTCCAGGTTTTTCTGAAAACGCACCAGCAGATGCTGATCGTCGTGGACGAATTTGGCACAACCAGCGGCGTGCTGACGATGGAGGACGTGATCGAGCACCTCCTGGGCCGCGAGATTTTCGAAAAGGACGACGTCGCCGTGGACATGCGCGAACTCGCCCGCGCAAAACTGCGCCTGGCCAAAAAATAACCGCGCCCCCAAAAAAACAAAAAACGGCTGTCCGTGTTTTTGAATGTCCGGAGGAGAGTTCACCAAGGCGTGTTACATTAACCAAGCCGGAATCTGAAAACTGATGGGATGCGGAAGCGGCGGATTGCGTGGCACGGGCGGCCCGCCTATAAGCGCTAAAATATTTCCTGACTCTTTATTTTACAGCTGATGTTACGCGGCGGCAGATTTTGGTAGGGCGGTCTCGCCGAGACCGCCGTCGTTTGCCTCGGGGTGCTCGCGGCGGTCTCGGCGTGTATTGTCCCGCTATGAGGGGTACACATGTCCCGCGAAGGGGG
>JAITDF010000738.1 GCA_031282705.1 Opitutaceae bacterium
CTGAATTCCTTCGGCCGCGTCCCATCAGATCAGTCATATGACGCTAAAGGAAGTGCGAAAAACCGCTTTCCTTGGACAGCCCAAGGCATGCGAATGGCGCCAGGGCGTGTTTACACTGATTTTGGGGTTTGTCGCAGTTTTCGATGGGACGGTGAAGCCCCTCCGGGGCTGACCACCGCTGCTCCGGGGCTTCACTGTCTCATCGAAAATAGACAGATAATAGCGACGAACCATTCTTAAGGGCACTTTGAAAAATCATGTCCCGCACGGAGGTGTGGGGAACCAAGTAGGGCAAGCGTCCCGCTTGCCAGACGGCGCGCAAAGCGCGCCGCCCCAAAGTGGCGGGAGCATCCTGCTCCCGTCAGGCAAGCGGGACGCTTGCCCTACGTCCCAAAAGCCGCCGCGTGAGCTTCTTCATGATTTCATGTTGTTTTTGATTTTTCAAAGTGCCCTTAATCAAATTATACAGCTTTCTCCGGTTTGATATTTCGCGTCTTTTCGCGGTTGAAAACTGATTTTTAGAGGGTTCCTGATGTTTTTTGGCGGCGACGGGTGTCACGAACGATACAAATGTTCTATTTGCATCATTCGCTCCACCTTCGGCAGCGATTTTCCGCCTTCAAATTCGGAGGTCAGAAAACTTCGGACAATCATCTTGGCAAGCTCCGGGCCGACGACCCGCGCCCCGATGGTTATAATCTGGGCGTCGTTGCTTTTTCGCGCGCGCTCCGCCGAATACGGATCGTGCGCCTGGGCCGCCCTCACGCCGGGAACCTTGTTGGCGGACATGGCCATTCCGATGCCCGTGCCGCACAGGAGAATCCCGAGCGGATGGCGTCCGGAGCGAACCGCCCCGGCCACCGCGTGGGCGATGTCAGGATACAGCACGGGAACGCCATTGTCCGTGCCGGCATCCTCGACCTCATGGCCCAGCTCAATGATATATTGCTTGAGTATATTCTTGAGGTCGCAGGCGGCTTCGTCGCAGCCCAGTATGATTGATGGTTTTATTGTCATGATGGGATTCAGAGTTTTTTGTTTTTGGCGGGGCGCCGCCGGCGCGATGCCTTTCCGGCCACCAGGGCCTCCGCGCCCGCCTCGTCGATGACGAGTGTCTTGATTAATCCTCCGCGCGCGGCCGCTGCAACGGCCTGCGCCTTGTCGGCCCCGACTGCGATTGCAATGACTTTGGGGATTTTGCGCAGCATGGAGACATCCATGCCGATCACCCGGTCTTTCCACGGCGTGTCGCATTCGCGCCCTTGATGGTCCAAAAAGCGGCCGCATATCTCCCCGACGGCGCCGCTTTGCCTGAGCGCATCGAGGTCCTCCGGGGTCAGCACACCGCGTTCGACAAAGGCGGAATCGCTCATCGCGCCGATGCCGACCAGCGCCGCGTCGGCCTGGTCGAGGCGTCTCCAGACCGCCTGGATTTGCGGGAACCGAAGAAATGAATCCCGCGCCGCCCGGTCGGGAACGAACGCCGGCGTGGTGAGGGTCAGAAACCTGCCGCCCCAGCGTTGCACCAGCGAGCGGCCCAATTCCATGGCATCGACCTCGCTTATGCTGGAGTCGATGCCGCCCATCGCCTGGACCACGACCAGATGCCGCCCGTCGCGCCCGGGCAGGCGGTCCGCAAGTTCCTTCACGGTCCGCCCGCCTGCGATGGCAATGGTTCCCGAGGAGGGAAGCAGGCCGGAAACAAGCGGCGCGCCGATGTGGCCCACGGTCGCGCGCGCCACGTCGCCGGTCGCATGGCCGGCGGTCTTTGCCACAATCGCGTTTTCCAAGCCGAATTGGTCGCGCACTATTTGCTCCAGCCCCCGGTTGCGCGGTTCATAATCCTCGACGGAAATGCGCACGATGCCGCGTTTTCGCGCCACGGCAAGAAGCCGGGACACCTTGGCTTGGGACACTCTTGCCAGCCGGGCGACCTTGGGCTGGCTCACGTGATCAATATAATAAAGTTTCGCGACAAAGCGGACTTGTTCATCTGGATATTCGTGGCGCATGACGGATTGTGCAAAAAATGAATTTCTGGAAAGAGCGGCGAGGTTTTGCGGCGATGAAGCTGGCAGTAATGAAGGTGGGTTTAAGGAATTGATGGGAACGGGGCGGGCATCCTCCGGTTGATGGAGGCGCGCGTCGCAAGCATGGAGGTTGAGCATGAAATCATGGTCAAATGAATATATCTGAATTGCTATTCAGATGATTGCCGGACGCCGCCAGCCCCATGAATCATGGGCAGGCGCCGCTTGGCGCGGCGCAGGCATGGCAATGCAGACTGGCGGACGGGCGCTTTGATCGAAACCGGACCTGCTTATTGCCCGTTCAAGGCATTTTCCGCGCACCGGAGCGGGCTGCGAGTCCGCGGGACGGCGGGGTCGCGCAACGTCAGGATCGCGCAACGCCAGGCATGGCCTCGGATACGATTTATATCGCGACCGGACGGGTTCGTGCGCGGACGGTCAAATCACCCAGTCGGTGAACTCTTCCAGCAGCGACTCCTTGGGTTTGCGCGGGCGGACGATCGAGGATGCGTCCCCCTGGTAATAGACGATGCTGTTGGCCGGGATGGACTGCATCAGCCAGACATTCGAGCCGACGATGGAGTTTTCGCCGATCACCGTCTCTCCGCCGAGAATGGTCGCGCCGGGATAGACGATGACGTTGTCGCGCAGCTCGGGGTGGCGTTTCACGCCCTTGACCGGGTTGCCTTTCTCGTCGGTGAGGAAGGATTTCGCGCCGAGGGTGACGCCCTGGTAGATTTTGACGTGGTTGCCGATGCTCGCCGTCTCGCCGACGACGACGCCCGTGCAATGGTCGATAAAGAAATGCGTGCCGATTTTTGCGCCGGGATGGATGTCGGTGCCGGTGCGTTCGTGCGCGTATTCGGTGAGCATGCGCGGGATGAGCGGGACCTTGAGGGTGTAGAGGATGTGCGCGAGGCGCTGGAGGGAGATGACGAGGACGCAGGGGTAGGCGAGGATGATTTCCTCCAGGCTGCGGGCGGCGGGGTCGCCGGCGTAGGCGGCGGCGATGTCGGTTTGCACGACACGGCGGAGCGCGGGGAGGCGCGAAAGGAACGCGGCGGCGGTTTCGCGGGCGCGGGCGGCGGGCGCGGGGTCGCGGGCGAAGCGAAGGGCTTTTTCGATTTCGATTTCGAGGCGCGCGGCGGTGCGGGCGAGGAGGGTGTCGAGCAGGGCGGGGAGTTTTTTCTCGGTGACGGCGTATTCGTCGAAAAAGCCGGGGAAGAGGAGGTGCATGCAGTCGCGCGCGAGGTGGTTGACGGATTCTTCGCCGGGGAGGTTGGCGTCGTCGGAGCGGTTGATGCCGCCATCGGTTTCGTAGGAGGCGAGCAGGTCGCGTTTGATGTCGTCGAGCGTCATGGGAAGCACGCGTTGCGTGAGGGAGGGTGTTTTCCCCGAGGCGGCGGGCGGGGTCAAAGCCGATTTTGAAAATTTCCGTTTTCCGTGCTGGACAAGCCGCGTGGCGTCCGGCTTAGTTGCGCGCTCCCGTCACTGGAAACGCTCAGGTGGTGGAATTGGTAGACACACACGTTTGAGGGGCGTGTGCCGCAAGGCGTAAGGGTTCGAGTCCCTTCCTGAGCACCAGTTTTCCGATCAGCCGCGATTCGCTTGATGTTTTGATTGTCATTTGGGTATCAAGGAGTTGCGAGGTTGGCATGGGGTCGCAAAGCACATCCGCCAGCATCCGCCTGTTTGCGGCCTTTGTGACCGCATCACGTGACGCCGCCGCCGGCACGGGCGGCCTGACGATTTCGCCATGCAGGGAGAGGGCGTGGTGCGTTTCCCACCGGCGCGTTCGCTTCGTTTTCTTCATCGGGCCCTCTTCGCCGGGCCGGTTCCTAACTGATGTTACGCGGGAGCGGAGACAGCGCTTGACCTTTTCAGCCCCGGAGGGGCGTCAGCATTTAGCCGTGGGTGACGAGCGCAGCGAGGAACCCACGGAAAACGTTGATTAGAACCCCAAGCCCCGAAGGGGCGGCAGCGCGCGCCGTTCGCGTCATCGCATTTCCCCGCCTTTCCCTCGCTGCCGCCCCTTCGGGGCTCGTTTTTTTTCTTGATGGATTCCGTGGGTTCCTCGCTGCGCTCGTCACCCACGGCTAAAGGCTGACGCCCCTCCGGGGCTGACCACCGCCATTGCCGTCCCTTCGCGGCTGAAAATGGCAACCACCGCCCCCGCTTCGGCTTCGCGGAGGCGCGATGTGGAATCCATTCAAAATACAAAATGGCGGCGATCTTTTTCCGTTTTGCGCTTGCGCCGCCCGCTTGTGAGCGACATTGAATCATTTCATCAATTCAATCATGTTCGCTCACGACCGCCACCGGCTCATCCTCGACGCGCTGAAAAAACGCGCCTCGCTCGGCATCGCCGAGATCGGGAAAATGCTGGCGGCCTCGCCCGCCACCGTCCGCCGCGACCTCGTGTTCCTTGAAAAGGCCGGCAAAATCGTCCGCGCCCACGGCGCGGCGGTTCACCCTGCGCGCGTGAACGGCGAAGTCTCCTTCGACCGGCGCAGCCGCGCCGCCATCCGCGCCAAGACCGCCATCGCCGGGGCCGCCGCCGCCCTTGTGCGCGAGGGCGACGCCGTCTTCGTTGACGGCGGCTCCACCACGTTCGAGGCGGGCCGGCGTCTGCTGGCCGTCCCCGGCATCATCCTGTTCACAAACTCGATACCGCTCCTCGCCGAGCGCCCGGCGGCGGAGGGCGCGCGGCTCGTGTCCATCGGCGGCGAAGTGCGCGCGGTCAGCCGCGCGCTGGTCGGCGCGGGCGCGGTGGAGTGGGCGGGGCGGCTCTCGCCCGACATCGCGTTCCTCGGCGCCTCCGGCATTGATTTGGAAAACGGCCCGTGCACCACCGAACTCTTCGAGGCCGGCGTCAAGCGCGCCGTCGCCGCCCGCGCGCGCCGCGTGGCGCTGCTGGCCGACGCGTCGAAATGGGCGCGCCCCGCCGCCGTGCGCTACGCGGACTGGGCGCAAATCCACGATGTGTTCACGGACCGCCGCCCCGCCGGAACCGTCCGCGCGCTGCTCGCCCGCCACGGCGTCCGCCTGCACGTTGTCCGCGCATGATTTTTCCCCTTCCCGCCGCCTTTCGCCACGGCTCCCTTCATCGCCGCACCATCTTCATCGCCGCCGCCGCCAACCGCCACCGCCGCTACCACCACCGCCGCCATCGCGTCATCGCCGCCACCGCCAAAACCGCAAATCCAGCCCACACCAGCCCACTCCAACCCGCCGCCGCCGCCGCCTTTCCCGCCCATGCCCGCCGCCACCACCAAACGCCTCGACCAGAAAATCGCCCGCATCCGCGAAGGCCGCGCCACCGCCGCCGACTTCATCATCGCCGACGCCAAGGACGCCGACATGGCCTTCGGCATCACCGCCCCCGGCCCCGCGGCCGGCGCCGCCGCCTGCGCGTGGAACCGCGACGCGAAATTCTGCTACACCGAGTCCGCCGCCTCCTGCTGGAAAACCCTCGCCGACTACCGCGCCCAAATCCGCGAAGTCATCGCCCAGGACATCGTGGACATCATGCTCCTCTCCGCCTCCAACCTCGAACAACTCGGCATGACCGGGCGCCTCTTTGAAAACTCCGCCATCACCCCCGCCGCGCGCGCCAACGACACCACCGACATCTGGGCCGTGCGCGGCGGCAAATACGCCAGCCACCCCTCGCGCGCCTTCCGCACCGCCTCGCTCGACCACATCAAATACGGCCGCCTCCCCGCCCCCGGCGAGACCCGCGACTACACCGCCCCCGCCACCGGCGCCGACCTCGGCCTCTACTCGATCACCTTCACCAACAACATCGACTGGGACTACCACGCGCTCGAAGCCTTCCACGCCTTCCGCCACGAGGCCGAGCGGAAACGCTTCCGCTACTTCCTCGAAGTCTTCAACCCCAACGTCAACCCCGCCATCCCCGACCGCACCGTCGCCGCCTTTCTCAACGACCACATCGTGCGCACCCTCGCCGGCGTCACCGCCGCCGGCCGCCCGCTCTTCCTCAAAATCCCCTACAACGGCCCCGGCCCGCTGGAGGAACTCGTCGCCTACGACCCCGGCCTCATCGTCGGCATCCTCGGCGGCGGCGCCGGCACCACGCTCGACGCCTTCCAGCTCATCCACGACGCGCAAAAACACGGCGCGCGCGTCGCGCTCTTCGGCCGCAAAATCAACCTCTCCGAGCACCCGCTCACCTTCATCCACTACCTCCGCCGCATCACCGACGGCGTCATCGCCCCCGTCGAGGCGGTGAAAGCCTACCACGCCGACCTCGAACGCCTCGGCCTCAAACCCCAACGCCACCTCACCGCCGACCTCCGCCAGACCGCAACGGCACAAAGCTACCGCTGAAATCGCGCCCGCCCCGCCCGACCCGCCCCGTCCCGTTTAAACTTAACTTAAGGGCGCTTTGAAAAATCAAAAAACAACATGAAATCATTGAAAAGCTCACGCGGGGGCTTTGGGGGGCGGAGGGCGAGCGTCCCGCTTGCCTGACGGGGGCAGGATGCTCCCGCCACTTTGGGGCGGCGCGCTTTGCGCGCCGTCAGGCATGCGGGACGCTCGCCCTACTTTCCAATCAGGCGAGCGGGACGCTCGCCCTACGCCCCGATCAGGCAAGCGGGACGCTTGACCTGCTTGGCTCTTTGCGTCTCCGCGGGAGACATGATTTTTCAAAGTGCCCGCAAATGTTTCGACCGAGAAAAACGCGCTTGTTTTCGGGCTCTTTCACTTCACCCATTGGGCGAAGCTGCTGAAGCCGGATTCCCCTCCATGCTCGCTTTTCAACGGCGGAATTCAGGATCACAGCAGGCGTCCCGGCTGGTAGGAGGCGGCGCCTTTCACCCTGGCGGCGGCGCGGCGCGCCTCGGCGGCGAAAATGTCCGCCTGGCGCGGGGCCGCGCCGACGAAACGGGCGTCTTCGGAAAGGATCGCTTCGAGTTTGGCTCGGGTGAGTTTCAGGCGCGCGTCGCCGGCGAGACGGCCGACGAGGCCGGCGTCGCCGCCCGCGCGCAGCGCCCTGGCGGCGGCGAGCGCGTGCTCCTTGATCGCCTCGTGCGCGGTCTCGCGGCCCGCGCCGGCCTTGACCGCCTCCATGAGGATCGTGGTCGTGGCGAGGAAGGGGAGGTTGCGGGTGTTTTCCGCCGCGATGGCCGCCGGGAAAATCTCCATCCGCCGCAGCACGGTGAGGCAGGTTTCGAGCAGCCCGTCGATGGCGAAAAACGCGTCCGGCAGCGCCACGCGGCGCACGACCGAGCACGACACGTCGCCTTCGTTCCACTGGTGCCCGGCGAGCGCGCCGGTCATCGTCACGTAGCCGCCGAGGATCGTCGCGAAGCCGCAGATGCGTTCGCAATTGCGCGCGTTGACCTTGTGCGGCATGGCGGAGGAGCCGACCTGGCCTTTCTGAAAACCTTCGGTGAGCAGGCCCTGGCCGGCCATGAGGCGCAGCGTGGTGGCGAGGCTGGCGGCGGCGGCGGCGAGCTGGTGCAGCGCCGAGACGACCTCGAAGTCGAGCGAGCGCGGGTAAACCTGCCCGACGGCGGAGAGCGGCGGCGTCTTGAAGCCGAGGTGCCGCACCACGCGCGCCTCCAGCCTCGCGACTTTGGCCGCGCTGCCGCCGAGGAGCGTGAGCTGGTCGAGCTGCGTGCCGACGGCGCCTTTCAGGCCGCGCACGGGATAACGCGCCGCGAGCCCGTCGATGCGCGTGAACGCGGCCAGCAGCTCCTGCCCGAACATCGCGAAGCGCTTGCCGAGCGTGACGGGTTGCGCGGGGACGTTGTGCGTGCGGCCGGTGAGCATGAGCGCGCGGTGCGCGCGCGCCTGTTTCGCCAGCGCGAGGAGCGCGGCGGCGGCCTTCATGCGCACGAGGCCGAGCGAGCGGCGCACTTGGAGCTGCTCGACGTTTTCGGTGAGGTCGCGGCTGGTCAGGCCGAGGTGGATGAACTCGTGCCCGGCGAGCGCGGAGAACTCCTCGATGCGCGCCTTCACGTCGTGCAGCGTGAGGCGTTCGCGTTCCGCGATGCGGGCGAGGTTGATGTTGTCCTTCACGCGTTCGTAGTCGGCGATGGCCTGCGCGGGAATGGCGACGCCGAGGTCGCGCTGCGCCTTCATCACGGCGATCCAGAAATCGCGCTCGATGCCGATGCGTCCGGCGGGCGACCAGACGGCTTTCATCGCCGGCGAGGCGTAACGCTCGGCGAGCACGTTCGGGATCGCGTCGCCGGCGGCGGCGGGCGTGGCGGCGGCGGGCGCGGGGGCAAGCGCGGGGGTGGCGGCGGGCACGGGAGTGGCGGGAACGGGAGTGGCGGGAACGGGAGTGGCGGGCGTGGCGGCGGCGGGCGTGGCGGCGGCGCGGGTGGTGGCGGCAGCGGCGGCGGTGGTGGTGGTGGTGGATTTTTTCTTGGTCATCACGGCAAGCCGCCAGTTAGACCGGGCGTGCGCGCAAGCACAATTCAGGAAAATGAGAGATGTGGGAGGTATGCGAGATATGGGAGATATGGGAGGTAAACAACGGCTCGTGCGGGCCGGCCGCCGGCCTTGCCGTCATGGGAGCCCCAGGCGCCGCAGCAGGCGCCGCGCGGTGGCGGCGGGTTGCTCGAAATCGGCGGGAGCAAGCGGCAGGCGGCGCGGGCCGGTCGCCTCGTGGAAAAACCAAAGCGCGGCGGGTGCCATGTGC
>JAITDF010000022.1 GCA_031282705.1 Opitutaceae bacterium
GATGACGAAACGGTGCGGGTGGCGGCAGGGTCTCTGGTTTTCGGATTTCCGGACGGTTTTCGTTTTCTGGTTGACCGGCGCCGGCGCCGCCAGCATCAAGATTCGAAATTATGGTTAACAGTAACCAAAAATCACGGAAAATCGCCGCCGCCCGCGCGGACTCCCCCGCAAACCCTTCCGCCGCCGCCGCCCCCGCCCCCGCCGGCGCCGGCGCCCGCGTCACCCTGCGCGACATCGCGGCGCGCGCGGGCGTGAGCGTGATGTCCGTCTCGCGCGCGTTGCGCGACGGCGGGCACGTTTCCCAAAAAACCCGCGACCGCATCACCGCGCTCGCCGCCGGGCTCGGCTACGCGCCCGACCCCGCGCTCGCCGCGCTCTCGCACTACCGGTGCCGCCTGCGCCCGCCCGCCGAGCGCGCGGTCGTCGCGTTTTTGCACGTCGAGCGCGCGCGCCACGAATTCCACGCGGACCCCCTTGTCAGGCAGGTGTTCGACGCCGCCGCCGGGCGCGGACGCGAACTCGGCTACCGCGTCGAACCGGTCTGGCTGCCGGACCTCGCCAAGCGTCACCGCAACCCCAGCCGCGTGCTCGCCGCGCGCGGCATCCGCGGCATCATCCTCTCCCGGCTCCCGCGCGCCGGCATGGCGCCCGACATTGACTGGGCGCAATTCTCCTGCGTGACCTTCGGCTACTCGCTCCAAAACCCCGCGTTCGACTACGTCGCCAGCCACCATTTCCAGGACATGACGCTCGCCTTCGCGCGCGCCACCGCCCTCGGCTACAAACGCCCCGGCTACGTTTATTCCGAGGATTTCGACGCCCGCACGCTCCAGCAAATGCACGGCGCGTTTTTGCTGAAACAGGAAACGCTCGCGAAAGCCAACCGCGTGCCCGCGCTGCGCACCACCGCGCAAAACCCCTCCGAGGATTTGCGCCATTACATAAAACAGCACCGCGTGGACATCATCCTCTCCCCGTGGCCCGGACTGCTTTCCACGCTGCGCAAACTCGGCTGGCACACGCCGCGCGACATCGGCTTTGTTGACCTCAACCTCGGCTCGCCCGACGCCGACATCTCCGGCATCTACCAGGGCTGGCCGCGCATCGGCCGCGCCGCGATGGACCGCCTGAACATGCTCCTGCAAAACAACACCCGCGGCATCCCCGCCGTCCCCGAAGGCACGGTCGTCTATGGCGACTGGGTGGCAGGCAAAACGCTGCGGATGCAGACGGAAACGTAAGACGGGAAACGGGAGACGGGAAAGTGAAATGGAAAAGTGAGCAGGAAACGTGAGACGGAAAACAAAACGCCGCCGCCGGCGCCGGCGCGGGTCCGTTCGTCCATTCGTCCATTGTCCATCGTCGGATGTCGGACGAATGACGACGGACGAATGGCGGACAGCACCAGCGCCGGCGCATTTTGGTTACAATTAACCAACAGGCGCATTTTTCTTCGTTTCCTTTGTCCGGGCCCGTTGGAAAATCGGCGGCGCAAATGAAAACCGTTCCCCGATCCGCTTTCGTCCGCACCAACGCCCGCGCTGCCGCTTTCGTCCGCACCATCGCCAACGCCCGCGCCCGCGCCGCCGTGCTCGCTTTCGCCCTCGCCTTCGCCGCCGCCGGCGGCGGCGACATTGGCGCCATCACCGCCCGCGCCGCCGCGCTGCCCGACGCCGAAGTCCTCGCCCGCGCGCAACCCATCGCCCGCCGCCACGCCGGCGCCGGCAACGAATGGAAAGGCGAAATCCGCGAAAAACTCTGGCTCCTGCTCACGCTCTACGCGCAGGCCGGCGCCGCCGTCGCCGCCCTGCCGGAAACGCCGGCGCACCCGCCGGCTTCGGACGGCGGGCAGGATGCCCGCCCTGCCCTGCAAACCGCCCGCGCCGCCCTCGCCGAAGCCAACACCCGCCTCGCCGCCCTCCTCGCCAGCCCCGTCGAACCCTACACGCAACGCCACCTGACCTGGCGCTTCACCATGTTCACCGCGTCCGACTTCACGCTCCTGCTCGACCACTTCGCGCACCTCATGCCCCCGCCCCTCCGCGACGCCGCCACCCGCCGCCTCGCCGAAATTGTTGAGCATATAGACACCGGCTGGGAGCCGCGCCACGCCAGCGACCACAGCCTCGGCCACACCAACTACGCCCTCCTCTGGCTCCACGCCTACGTGCGCGGCGCCGAACTCGCCGACCCCGCGCTCGCCGCCGCCGGCGCCGACCCCGCCGCCATCCGCGCCCGCGCCGCCGCAGCCTTCCACCACTGGTGCGACTACACCCTCCACAACGGCATCACCGAATTCAACGCCACCACCTACTACAAAATAGACATCACCATGCTCACCTACCTCGCCGACCGCGCCGCCGACCCCGCCATCCGCCGCCGCGCCGCCGCCTTCGCCGACTTCCTCTGGCTCGACGCCGCCCTCCACTACTGGCCCGCCCAACGCCGCCTCGCCGGCGCCAACTCCCGCTCCTACTCCATAGACGGCGCCGGCGGCACCCTCAACCTCCTCCGCCACCACCTCCTCGCCGAGCCCATGGACATCACCCTCGGCGACGAATACGCCTACGCCCTCGCCACCCGCCGCCCGCCCGCCTTCCTCCGCGAAATCGCCCTCGAAAAAACCACCCTCGACTACGCCGGCCTCTGGCTCGCCCCCGAAATCGCCCCCTGGCGCCGCAAAATGCCCGGCGCTGGCGAAGGTGGCGACGACGGCGCCTACGGCAACCGCCCCGGCTGCGACCGCACCACCGCCATCCGCCCCGCCTGGACGCTCGGCACCGGCGGCGACGGCTACGCCTGGCAGGACCGCATGCTCGTGGCCGACTTCCTCCCGGCAAAAAACTCCCCCGCCCCCGCCACCGCAGGACAGGCCTCCGGCCTGTCGTCTGGACAGCGCGAAGCCCTGTCCTGCGCCCCCGCCCCTCTCGCCCAAATCTCCCTCCGCATAAACACCGCCTTCTCCGACAACAATGACAACAGCGCCGCCGCCACCCCCGCCGCCGCCACCCCCGGCACCGGCAACCCCGGCACCGCCGGCACCGGCGGCGGCGCCGCCGCCAAACGCCCGCGCAACTTCGCCGGCTTCCTCGGCAACATGCGCCACTGGCCCCTCCGCACCGCCACCCTCCAGCACGCCGGCGCCGCCATCGTCCTCTGCACAATTGACATCCCGCCCCGCGCCACCGCCCCCATTATCGCCCCCCTCCTCCTCTTCCCCGCCAACGCCGACCGCGTCGCCCTCCTCGACCCCGCCGCCGCCACCACCGCCACCGTCACCACCACCGCCACCGCAGCCGCCACCACCACCGTCACCGGCGCCGCCACCACCGCCGTCGCCGCCACCACCGCCGGCACCCTCACCGACGACGACTCCTCCGCCCCCGCCGGCATCCTCGACATCCTCCCCGGCTTCCCCTCCCGCGAAATCTCCCCCCACGCCATCCTCCTCATCGAACACGCCGGCGCCCGCGCCGCCCTCCGCTATATCCCCGCCCCCGACGCCTTCGCCGGCCAGC
>JAITDF010000046.1 GCA_031282705.1 Opitutaceae bacterium
GTCCTCGAAATCGCGCAACCCCTCCTCAACCGCCCGCCGGTTCCGCGCCCCGCGCGAACCCACCGCCTCAGCCCCCGTCGACGCATTGATGCCCCCGGCCAGCCGGCTGCGGATGAAAACCTGATCCTCCCTCGCCACATCCTCCGTCTCGGAAAGCAGCCGCCCCCGCCGCTCCTCCGCGGACAGCGAATGCCGCCTCTGGACATTGCGCGCCTCCACCTCCCCCCCTATCCGCCTGTAAAGCTCCTCCCCCGCCCCGTACTGGTCGGCAATATCGAGCTCCCTCTGATGCTTCGCCCCCTTCCATTTCCGCAAAAATTCGGCATAACCCTTCTCCCCCTCCGCCGTGCGCTCGCCGCCCCAAACCTCCTCATAGGTCGGCGCACGGCGATTCTTCCGCCGCTCCGCCAGCAACCGCAAAAGCTCCGGCCGCGCCCGCGCGCCCAGCCACGCCAACGCCCCACTCTGCGAGCCGGCCTCAAACCCCTCCCGGTGCTGGATCGCGTGCTGCACCTCATGCAGAAGAATCGACAGCGACACTTTCGGGTGCAGCTCAATCTCCCCAGACTCCGGGAGATAGCGGCCCAACGGGCCATTGTAACCCTGAAACACCACCGGCATCTCCCTCAGTTCCGGGTATGCCGCGAACAACTCCTCATGCTCCAGCACCTCGCCCAGCGTCGTCCGCGACCCCGCCGCCCAATCGCCCGCCTTCAGCCGCGCCCCGCTGTCGTCAAGCTCCCAGCGCCACTTCCCGTCTCCCCCGCGCTCCCAGCCCGTCGCCAGCCGTATCTCCCTCGCGCCCCGCTTCTCCGCCTCCATCCGCCGCGCCGCCCCCAGCCCCGCCAGCCGCGACGCCGCCTCCGCCCGCCCCGCCGCACGATCCCGCGCGTCCAGATTCCCCGCCATCTCCTCCCCGCCGATCGACGCGTAGATATCCGGGTTGCCCGGCGAAAACGCACCGCTGTTGCCCGTCGCCGACTTGATCTGCTCAGGCGAGTAAACCCCGATTTCATCCCATGCCGTTCCGCGTTCAAACCAAAATCCATCATGCGTCCCGTCTTCTTGGGAGGTGAGATAATCCACCGGGTTGCGAAGATTGACGAACGCCTCTATCGTTTTTGCGCCGTATTGACCGGCGAACCTGCGGGAGGATGAAAAATAAAACGCCCGGTCGCGTCCCGTTTGCCGCGCCTTGTCGAACACGGTGAAATCCTCCGCCGTGCTGTGGTCAACCACCAGCGGCTCCCCGTTCTCATCCACCACCTTCGAGGCGTTCGCAGGGTCGTTCTCCCAGTCTCCGAACCATTCCTTGAACGACGGCGTGCGCACCTGCACCCACTGCTGCTCCGTCAGGTTCGTTTCCTCCCCGTTCGGCGCCTTCAGCCACCCCGGTTTCTTCGTCCCGTCCGCGTTCGTGTAGCTGGCGACAACCGCGTCATATTCCGCCTTCAGCCGCGCACGCTCCTCCATGCCCGGCCGGCCCGCCCCGTCGCCCATCTCCTCAGCCCCGCTCGACGCCGCCGCGCCCCCGCCGGCCTCGCCCGCCTCGTCCGCGCCGCCGGCGGACGCCCCGCCCCCGGCCCCGGATTCCGCCATCTCATCCGAATACCGCGCCAGCACATCCGCGATCTTATCCCGCAAATCCTCCGCCGCCCTCAGCGCCACCCCGTCCGCCTCGCTCGAAAGCCCCATGCGGAACCGCCCCAGAAAATCGTCCAGCCACTTCAGGATTGCGCTCGTGAACTCCTTGAACCGCCCGCCCTGCCCGCGCCGCTCCGCCACCTCCTGCAGCTTCGCCCAGAACTTCGGATCGTCAAAATGCTGCCCCAGCACATCCGACACCCACTCATCCTCAGCCTCCCCGTAACCCTGCCCCTCACGCGCCTTCCGGTATTCCGGCGACATCGGCGAAAGCCTCATGATCATGTCCCGCATCTCCTGCCACAGCGCCCCGTTCTGCTCCCTCAGCGAATGCCCCAGCTCATGCCCCATGATCACATGCGCCGGCGCCTTCGCCGCGATGTTCACGTAAATCGTCCCCGCCTCGCCCCTCGCCACCCAGCCGTTCTTCCCTATCTCCGCCGACGCGCGGAAGAAAACCACCCGCTTCCCGAAAATCCGCTCGAACATCCCCGTGAACGCGGCAAGACCGGCAGCTCCACCGCCTCCGACTTTTCCACCCACATCAGCCCCCTCCGCTCCAGCTCGTCCATTCCCAAGCCGGGCGGCGACAAGGGTGACGGCCGGCTGCCCGGCCCGCTCGCGCTCGCTGTTGAGGCTGGCTGCGAACTTCCGCAGCCTCGCATTGTCCCGGTCCGCCTGCTCCCCGCTTGCATCCTCCCAGTCATGCGCCTCCGCCGCCATCGGGTCAACCTTTTCGCTCCCAGTCAGGTTTTTTTGGGTGTCTGGTCAACTATTGACCGAACACAGTGTTGCCTCGGCCTCAAAAACCGGCGGAGGTCAAGGACGGCCAATCCAAAATCGAATAAAATCTCCTCCACCCTTCTCCACTCCCGCCGCTCTCCGCCGTTCCCGCCATGCGCCTCCCCCTCGTGTTTTGCTTCCTTCCCGTGCCTGCCGCCGCCGCCCCCGGGCCGCCGCGAAATCTTCAGGTCTTCCACGGCGCCAACCCCGCCGCCCGCCGCCCGCTCCCATGAAACACCACGCCCTCCTCCGCCACTCCGCCTTCTCCGCCCTCGCCTTCGCCGCCCTCGCGCTGGCCGCCCTCGCATCGCCCGCCGCCGCGCCCGCCGGCATCACGCCCGCCGCGCTTTTCCAGGACCACGCCGTCCTCCAGTGCGACCTGCCCGTCCCCGTCTGGGGACGCGCCGCCGCCGGCGAAGAAGTTCGCGTTACCCTCGCCCCCGCCCCCGGCGTCATCCCCTCCGCCGCCGGCGAGGGCGGCGCCGTTGCCTCCGAAACCACCGCCGGCGCCGATGGCCGCTGGCTCGTCCGCCTCCCGCCGCTCGCCGCCAGTGTCGCGCCCCGCGAACTCGTCATCACCGCCGCCGCGCGCCCGCTCATCCGCTCCTTCCGCGTCGGCGTCCAGTTGCCCGAAGCCCCCGCCGAAGACGCCCTTGGCCAATGGGCCGTGTGCTCGCCGGAAACCGTCGGCGACCTCAGCGCCGCCGCGCCTTTTTTAATCAAAGCCGCGGACTGATTCCCCAAAAAATTCCTTCCACCCATGAACCCAAATCCCATGAAAAAAGAAACCGCGCCCAACATGAAACGCCGCCAATTCCTCCGTGATTCCGCGCTCTGCGCCGCCGGCGCCACCCTGCTTCCCGCCGCCACGACCCTCGCCGGCGGCACCGCCGCCGGTGCCGCCACCGCCGCCGCGGAAATCCCAAACGCCGCCGCCGGCACCGCCGGCGCTTCCCGGTTCGCATGCGATGCGCCGCCGCCGCCCGCGCCGGCCTCGCCCGCGCTCTTCTCCGCCCCGCCCGGCGCCGCCTACGCGCGTCGCTGGAGCCCGCGCACCGCGCTCATCTGGTTCCCCGACAACCGTGCCTACTTCGACACGCCGCGCAACGAGTGGTGCTATTTCCGCAAAACCCTCGCCCTCCCCGCCGCGCCCGCCGCCGCCGTGCTCCGCATCTTTGCCGACGCCCGCTACCGCCTCTTCGTCAACGGCGGCTACATCGCGCGCGGCCCCGCGCGCAGCGACCCGCGCTGGCAGTCCTACGACATCATCGACCTCGCCGCGCGCCTCCGCGCCGGTGAAAACCTCATCGCCGTGCAGGTGCTTTATTACGGCTACAACACCGGCCAGCACCTGCCCCGCGTCCCCTGCCTCGCCGCCGAACTCGACCTCGCCGACGCCGCCGGCAAAACCCGCGCGCACCGCACCGACGCCACCTGGAAAACCTTTCTCAGCGACTCCTTCGACCGCGACGCCCCGCGCGTGAACGGCTGCCAGGGCGCCATCGAAATCTTCGACGCACGCCGCGAGCCCGACGGCTGGACGCAGCCCGGCTTCGACGACTCCGCCTGGCCCGCCGCCAAGACCCGCGCCATCGGCGAGGAGCTGATTCCCTACACCCGCCTCCTCCCGCGCGACATCCCCATGCTGGAGGAAACCGCGCTCCCCGCCGCCCGCATCTCCGCCCCGCTCACGGTCGCCGCGCACGACGACGAGCCCTTTTTCCCGCAACGCGCCCGCCTCGAACTCGACGAAATCAAGGCCCCGCTGGAATTCACCGATTTCGAACCGGAAAATCTCGCCGTCCCTGCCACGGCAGCCGGCCGCGCCGCCATCGTCACGCTCGACTTCGCCCGCGTCACGCCCGGCCATCTCCGGCTTGCCGCCACCGCGCCCGCCGGCACGCGCATCGACATCGCCTACGCCGAGGACCTCTACGAAGGCCGCGTCACGCTCTTCCACCCGCCCGCCCAGCGCCCGCTCGACGCCTTCATCCTCAAGGAAGGCCGCAACGACCTCGAAATCGCCTTCGCCTGGAAAGGCTTCCGCTACGCGCAACTCATCATCCGCAACCCCGGCGGCCCGCTCCGGCTCCACCGCGCCGAAATGCGCGCGCGCATGTATCCGGTCAACCAATACGGCCACGCCCTCGCCGGTCCGGACGGCGCGGACGCCCCGCCCGCGGGCATGGAAGGAATGCGCCGCGCGGACGGCCCGCCCGCGTCCACCCTCGCCCCCGCCGCCTTCCAGCGCGGGCTCCACGCCATCTGCGCGCACACGATGCGCGGCTGCATGCAGGACGGCTTCATCGACTCGCCCAGCCGCGAACAGCAGCAATGGATGGGCGACGCCCGCTGGCAGGTCGTTTACAACTACTACCTGAGCGGCGACCCCCGCCTCCACCGCCGCCTGCTCGCCCAAATCGCCCAGTCGCAGGACGCCGAGGGCCTCACCAAATCCCGCTATCCCGACGGACACGAAAACTGGTCGCCGATCCCCTCCTACTGCCTCGCGTGGGTCACGTCTTTCGACGACTACCACCACTTCACCGGCGACCCCGCCCCCGCCGCCGAATACTGGCCCAACATCATCATGGCGCTGCGCTGGTTCACGCGCTACGAAAACGGGGACGGCCTGCTCGAAAACGTCCCCTTCTGGAGCTACATCGACCTCGGCGGTTATCCCGAAAAACCGGGCCTCGACATCAACCGCGGCGGCATCCTCACCGCCCTGAACCTCCTCTACCTCGAATCGCTCCACGCCGCCGCCCGCCTCGCCGCCGCGCTCGGCGACGCCGCGGCCCGCGCCGCCTTCGCCGCCCGCGCCGCCGCGCTCGCCGCCGCCATCACCCGGCACCTCTGGGACGACGCCCGCGGCGCCTATCCCGACTGCAAAGTCGCGGGAAAACTCAGCGACAGCATTTCCGAACCCGTCAACGCCCTCGCGCTCCTCCACCTCGCCGCCGCCGGCGATGACGCCGCCACCACCACCGCCGCCGGCCATCCCATACCTCCCATACCTCCCATATCTCCCACCGCCGCCACCACCACCACACCCACCGCCGCCGC
>JAITDF010000143.1 GCA_031282705.1 Opitutaceae bacterium
GCCGAGACCGCCGCGAGCACCACGAGGCAAACGACGGCGGTCTCGGCGAGACCGCCCTACCAAAAATCTGCCGACTGCGTAACATCAGTTATATTGTTATATTGAAGGGCGCATTGAAAAACCATGTCTCCCGCGGAGGCGTGGAGAGCCGGGTAGGGCAAGCGTCCCGCTTGCCTGATTGGGGAGTAGGACAAGCGTCCCGCTTGTCAGACGGCGCGCAAAGCGCGCCGCCCAAAAGCGGCGGGAGCATCCGGCTTCCGTCAGGCAAGCGGGACGCTTGCCCTGAGCCCCCAAGGCCTCCGCGTGAGCTTTTTAATGATTTCATGTCATGTTGTTTTTTGATTTTTCAAAGTGCCCTTGAACAATCGCGAAGGATGCGAAGGACGCGAAAAATGGAAAATCAGCAGAGTTGATATTCGGGTGACTGCAATAATGTGATGGCGGTGTCGCGGATGCGGGCGAGGATGCGCGACGGCTGTTTGCCGCCGTCGCCGGCGAGGTGGCGGATGATGCTTTCGCGGTAGCCGGCGGAGACGTTCACGGGCAGAAACACCTGCAAAAAAACATCGGCGATCTGCTCCGGGGCCATGTCAACGAAGCGCCGGAAGGCCTGGTCGCCGACGGTGAAGCGGGCGTTTCCGGCGGCGCGGGCGGCGTCGAATCCGGCCTTCTCGTCGGCGTTTATTTTCCTTTCGTCGATGGGAATAAAGAGGCCCTGGGCAAACTGTCGGCGCGCGCTGAGCGTGGCGGAGTTTATCCAGGAGCGCCCGCCGACCCAGCCGCGGACATTGGGCGGATTGTATATATGCAGGCCCATCTGGCGGAGCGGCGCGATCGTGAGGCGCGGCGCGGGCGTGACGTCGAGACGCAGGTCCTGCAGCAGGCCGAAATAGTATTGAAGCGGGTTTTTTATAAAATTGCCGCGATAATCGGGCGCGAAGAAAAGGCGGCTGCCGAAAAAACGGTGGGCGAGGGCGCGGAGCTCGTGTTTTTGTCCGGCCCACCACGCGCCGAGCGTGGCGATCTGGTTTTCGTCGATGCGTTGGTCGGACAGATAAAAGCGCGCCATCTCGCGCGGGACGAAGGTGGCGGCGGCGGGCTGCCGGAAGGCGAGGTCGATGATGTCGTCGCCGGTGAACGCGCCGGTCTGGCCAAAGACGGTCTTGGGGGAGTTGTCGTGCTGTTTGGGGGCGAAATAAAACCCGCCGTCCCTGTCGAGGCGGTAGCCGGTGAAGGCGCGCGCGGCCTCCTTGATGTCTTTTTCGGTATAATTGCCTTCGCCGAGGACGAAGAGTTCGAAAAGCTCGCGCGCGAAGTTTTCGTTGGGCGCGTCGCGTTTGCTGGCCTGGAGGTCGAGGTAGCGAATCATCGCGGGCGAGCGCGAGACGGCCTTGACGAGCGTGGCGGCGGGACCGGTCGAGTGGCGGCGAAGGATGTCGTGATGCTCCCAGATCTGGTCGGAGCGGTTTACCTTTTCATAGCTGACGACGTGGATGTCGCCGAGGAAGAGCACCCATTTTTCCTGCGCGGAGAACTGCGGTTGGGCGGCGAAGGAAAGCCACTGCACGGCCATGTCTTGGAGGGACTGGCGCGAGCGCTCGCGGGCGGCTTTCTGGAGTTCGCGCTTCTCGTCGGGCGTGGCGGCGGCCTTGAGCTTCGCGGCGTGAGCCGGCAGGCCGTTTTCGTATTCGACCACTGACTTTGGTTTTTCAAATCGGACAATTTGGGCGGGGAAAAGGCGGTCGAGCGTGGCCGAGAGCCCTTCGTCCAGGGCGCGTTTGACATCGGCGGGTTGCGCGGACCATGCGGCGCGTCGGAAAAGATGACACGCGGCGGCGGCGTCCCACTGCGCGGCCGGAAGCGGCAGCCAAGCCTCGTCAGGAGAAAGCGCGGAGGCGTGCGCGCAGGCCGACTGTGACGGAGGGAAGGCGGTGCTCGTCGTTTCCATGCCGTTGAAGACGGCACTTCAACAAAGCCGGTTTCCCGGCGCGCCCCCGCCTTTCAATTAGACATAATGTTTATTGTGCGTCGCTTTTTCGAAACTTCCTGCGCATGGGAAACATGCGTTTTTTACAAAAATAAAGTCAAGATATGGAAATCACCATAAAACTAACGGGCGCATTTCAACTGGTGCGCGGCAAGGATGACTTGAAAAAAGTCGGCGGACGCTCTGACCGCCTCCTTTTTCTGGGCGGCATGTTCTTCGTGCGCAACCCGAAGGAATTCCCGCAAGGCGGGTATTCCGAGTTGATTTGCCTCGGTGAAAACTGGGGCGATCAGAAAGGCCTTCGGCCTCGCGAGATTATCGACGCGAAGCCCGCTGGCGCGGAGCACGCATGATGAAATTTTGGCCGATGTGGTGGACACTTGAAGCCGGTCGGGGGTCGGGGCCGGAACGTGGATGCGGTGCGTCAGCACCGCGCCGCGTTCCGCGCCCCGGCCCCTTTAGCTTTAGTGCCATATCTCACCGCCCTTTCCTATCATGCGCTACATTATTAAGTTGCATGAGAGGCTTTTAGACGTTGAGGACACGAGGCCGCGAACTGAACTCAAATCGTTTCAATTCAATGAGAAACAAACACAAAGACGGCAAAAAGTTCAAGGGTTATCAAGCAAGTCTCGATATCGACTTATTCAATTCCTTGCGACCATCGGAAGAGACGACCCGGGCTTTTTCGTCACCCTCACCTACTGGCGATTCACCGATGATTGGGCGCAGTGGAAGCGCGACCTTGATGCCTTTATCAAGTCTCTCCGACGCTTTGCAGATGGAGTTTGCGGGGTTTGGCGACTCGAATTTCAAGAGCGCGGAGCCCCCCATTATCATCTCCTTCTTTGGTTTGATGAACCCGTTGACCGGGGAAGTCTCGACGCCCATTGCCGCGAGGCATGGCTGAGAATCATTGATCAGGACGCACCGGAAACCCGCGCCTATGCCGTCACCGTTGATCCCATCATGGACATGCGTTCGAGCGCGTTCTACCTGTCGATTTACCAGGCGAAGGACAAGAACGACCGCAAGGACATCCAGACGGGGCGGCTGTGGGGCTGCCTTGGCCGGGAACGCCTGCAGACAGAACCGTTCCGGGAGGTGGAGATGGACGAACGGCAGATGTTGCATCTGCGCCGCTTCGTCCGCCGCCTCTACCGGAACACGCACCGGCGGACGTTCCGCCGTTCCAGCTATTACAAATGGTTGCAGGTGGACGGCGGCTCTTTCAAGAGCTTCGGCCCCCTGCCCCATTGGTATCGAATCCTCGAATACATAACCAAATCGTATCAATAAAATGAATACTCACACTCACGAGCAACTTGAATCAATCGCGGCGGCCCGCTTTGAGCGGCGGTCGCTCAATGATTGGCTGCTCTCCCGCCGCGAATGCGTTGACGATCCGGAAGCGTTGCTTTCCGCGCTCGTCGACCTGCTCCGCCCCGTCTTCGTGTATCTGGCGGACGGATACAAGAACGGCGTCCTTGAACGGCGCGCATGGACGCTGCTTTACGCCATGCGGCCGGACCTCATCGACGGCGAGGACATGAGCACGTTTGCGGCCCGCCAAGGCGTCACCAAGCCGGCGATTCATGCGCAACTGGCGCACTTGCGCAACGCGCTTCCGGGCCTGCGCATCGACACGGACACGCGCAAGGGGCACGCGCTGGACAAGGCCGTTTCCTCATTGCGCAAGGCCGAGGGGCAGCGTCGGCGCGGGCGGCGTCGTGCCGGCTGCTTCCGGGGCATGTGCGAGCGGCTGGAAGCCGCCGCATGAGTCCGCGATGGCCGGGGCCGCAGGCCCCGGCCTTTTCCTTGTTGCCGGTTTGATGACACTTGCCGGAGGGGAATGATAAATTTGCGGGGGCAGATGCCACCGTGCCCTCCGTGCGTCACTTTCGGCGTATGGGGGAAAGGCCGGGCGGCGTCCCGGCCTTTTTCTT
>JAITDF010000301.1 GCA_031282705.1 Opitutaceae bacterium
TTGAGTGTGGAAAAGTTTTGCGCGGCAAACCCTGCTCTTTTTCTGCTTTTATCCTAAATTCCGCAGTTGAAAATCTGCTTGAATGGCGGAATGTATTGCTGTTATGACACTGATGTTACGCGGCGGCCAGTTTTGGTAGGGCGGTCGCGCCGAGTCCGCCGCGAGCACCACGAGGCAAAAGACGGCGGTCTCGGCGAGACCGCCCTACCAAAATCTGCCGACTGCGTAACATCAGTTATGACAGTTAAATGAGAACTGAAGCGCTGGAAGAGATTTGCCCGGAGGGTGAAGGGGATTTTGAGGAGGATTTGATGTTCGCGACGGACGGCGGGCAGGTGGCGTTGCGCGTGGGCGGCGGGACGCTCACGCCTTGCGGCGGGCTGGTGCCGTGGGTGGCGTTTGTCCGGCGCGCGGGCGTCTTTGAGGAGCTGGCGGGGACCCGCCCGGTCGCGCGCACCAGCAACAACGCGGTGCCGGCACCCGACATTTTGCACTCCTTCGCGCTGACGGCGTTGTGCGCGGGCACGCGTTTCGCGCATGTGCAGCGGTTGCGCGAAGACGCATTTTTGACCTGTCACTTAAACGGCCCCTTTATTTGTCGCTCAATTTCCTGATGATGCTCCGGGCCAGCATTTCGTTTATTTCCCGATGTCTTGGCACCGGCTGGGATGCCAATGTCCTGGGGTTCTGATACCAATCGTGCCTTCCACCGTGCCGGATGAACACCGCGCCGGCGGCTTGGATTCTGGCGATCAGGTCCAGGCGTTTCATGCGATTTCCAATTCCGCGTGATGCCTCGCGTTGGGAATGGCCCCGGAGGCGAGGTCCTTGTGGAGGTCAATCAGGTGCTCCTTGAGATCTTCGAGGCTGCCGCCTTGCGTGACATAGTCGGGAAACTCGTCCAGATAGCCCAGCCAGTCCCCGCCGTCTTTCCAATAGGTGAAACCTGTGTTTTTCATGATGCCGAAAAATGATGCCGATGCTCCGCTTGAAGTCAACCGGGTGAAAAACCGTCCGCGTCGTCCGCGCCGGCACCGGCATATTGCGGGTTGCGCTTGCGATGGGGAGATGCCACGTTCCCCGTTGTTCATCATGAAAACATTGAATCTGACCGCCGTTTTGGAAAAGGAAGGAACCGGTTATGTCTCGCTGTGCCCCGAACTGGATGCGGCCAGCCAGGGCGATTCGGTCGAGGAGGCGCTGGCCAATTTGCGCGAGGCAGCGGAGCTTTTTTTGGCGACTGCCGACCCGGCGGAGGTGGCGGGGCGGGCAAAAGGCGAGGTTTTTGCAACCCGTTTTGAAGCCGCCGCCACTTTTTCACCAACCCCTCCGGAAGACTTTTCCCATGAACTATAACACCGCCCTCATCACGGGCGTCACCGGGCAGGACGGCGCTTACTTGGCGAAGTTTTTGCTTGAACGCGGCTACACGGTTTTTGGCGCCTACCGGCGCACCAGTTCGGTCAATTTCTGGCGTGTCGAGGAACTCGGCATCGCGGAGCATCCGAACCTGCGGCTGGTCGAGTTCGACCTCACCGACCTTGGCGGCGCCATCCGGCTGTTGCAGGCGTCGTGCGTGGATGAAATCTATAATCTCGCGGCACAGTCGTTCGTGGGCGTGTCGTTCGAGCAGCCGGTGACGACCGGGCACATCACGGCGCTCGGCGCGCTCAACCTGCTGGAGGCGGCACGGCTGGTGAACCCGCGCGTCCGCTTTTACCAAGCGAGCACGTCGGAGATGTTCGGCAAGGTGCAGGCCGTGCCGCAGCGGGAGACGACGCCGTTCTACCCGCGCAGCCCCTATGGCGTGGCAAAGTTGTTCGCGCACTGGGCGACGGTCAACTACCGCGAGTCGCACGGGATTTTCGGGGCGTGCGGAATTTTGTTCAACCACGAGTCGCCGTTGCGCGGGAGGGAGTTTGTCACGCGCAAAATCACCGACGCGGTGGCGAAAATCGCGCTCGGGCAGGCCGGCGTGCTCGAACTGGGCAACCTCGACGCGAAGCGCGACTGGGGCTTCGCGGGCGAATACGTCGAGGGCATGTGGCGCATGTTGCAGGCGTCGGAGCCTGACACGTTTGTCCTCGCCACGGGGCGCACGGAGACGGTGCGCGATTTCACGACGATGGCGTTCAAGGCCGCCGGCATCGCGTTGCGCTGGCAGGGGAGCGGCGAGCAGGAAATCGCCGAGGATGCCGCCACGGGCCGCCTGCTCGTGCGCGTGAACCCGAAGTTCTACCGCCCCGCCGAGGTGGACATGCTCGTCGGCGACGCGACGAAGGCGCGCGACAAACTCGGCTGGCAGGCGACGACCACGCTGGAGGAATTGTGCCGCATGATGGTCGAGGCTGACCTGCGCCGCAACCGCGCGGCGCTCGCGGCGACCAAGGCGGCGGCGGCGCCTCCGCCATCAGCGCCCGCCCAACCGAAGCCGTCCCATGCCTAGCCCCGTCGCGTTCATCACCGGTATCACCGGGCAGGACGGCTCCTATCTGGCCGATTTGCTTCTGGAAAAGGATTATGCCGTCCATGGTCTCGTACATCGGCCCGACGCGGTGGCGGCCAGCCATATCCGGCATCTGTTTGCCAAACCCGATATCATCGGGAAGCGCCTCTTCCTGCACAACGGGGCGTTTGAGGACGCCACGCATTTGCGCCGGGTGATCAGCCGAGCAAAACCGGACGAATTTTATCACCTCGCCGGGCAATCCAGCCCCCGCATCAGCCTGGAATTGCCCGAGACGACTGTGGATAGCGTGGGCATGGCCACACTGCGATTGCTGGAGATCCTGCGCGACCTGGATCGTCCGACAAAGTTTCTCTACGCGTCGAGCAGCGAGGTGTTCGGCTCACCGTCGCACTCGCCCCAAGACGAACTCACACCGCTCAACCCGACCACGCCTTACGGGGCGGCAAAAGCGTTTTCACAGCAGATGGCGCGCATTTACCGCATTGCCTACAAGCTGCCGACCTGTTCCGCCATTTTATACAACCACGAATCGCCACGCCGCAGCGGCACGTTTGTGACCATGAAGATCGCCCGGGCGGCGGCGCGCATCAAAAAGGGCCTGCAAAACGAGCTGCAATTGGGCAGTCTCACCGGCAAACGCGACTGGGGCTGGGCACCCGATTACGTGCGCGGAATGTGGATGATGCTGCAAGCCGATCCGGTGGACGACTTCATCCTGGCGACCGGGCAGCTGCACAGCGTGGAGGAACTGGTGGCGGCGGCTTTTCGCTGCGTGGGCTTGGAGTGGAAGGATTATGAGAGGCACGACCCGGCGCTGCTCACGACGGTGGAGCCGGTTTCGCCGTGCGGAAATCCATCGAAAGCCTCGCGCCTGCTCGGCTGGAAAAACACGGTTCCGTTTGAGGAAATGATCGAGCGACTGGTGTGCTCGGAATACGACGGATTGTGATCCCGCCGCCGCGCAGACATCGGAACAATATCAATGCAGACAATCATGCGACCCTCATCCCGAAATTCCGCCCCATTGGCGCCGTTTCTCCCCGGCCTCGACTGCTTTTTCCGCTCGCCGCTGCTGGTGCAAATCGCCGTGGTGGCGCTCGCCGCGTTCGCGCTGCACGTCATCTGGATTGGCGTCGGCTTTAATATTGTTATGTATGGCTACTACGCCGGCGGGAAGGTGTTTCTCAACGGCCAGAATCCCTACGAGGTCACGCTGTCGCTGGGCCTGAACAACTCCTACAAATACTCGCCGCAATTCGCCCTGCTCGCCGGCAAAATGGCCGAGGCCGGCTTCGACGGCAGGCAGGCCGCGTCGTGGGTGCTCGCGTTATACACACTCGCCAGCACGACCGTTTTCGCCGCCGGCCTGTGCCGCTGGCATGACTTCCGCAAACAACACCCCGGTGCGCTCCTGCCGCTGTGCATGCTCGCCGCCTGCGCCGCCGCGCTGCTCGACCTCGTGGTCTCGACTGGCGTGTATCAAGTCAACGCCTTCGCCATCGGCCTCATCCTCGCCGGCCTCGCCTCCTGCCGCGATCACCATCACGCCCGCGCCGGCGCGCTGCTGCTGTGCGCGACCCTGTTCAAGGTTTACGCGGTGGTTTTCCTTTTTATATTGGCGCTGCGTTTCAAGCCCCGCTTCTGGCTCGGCGCGCTTGCCGCCGGCTCGATAATGTTCCTGCTGCCCGTGCCTTGGGTCGGCTGGGCGCACGACTTCGACACCCACCTCGCTTGGGTGAAAAGCACGCTGTCGGTGGCCGGTACTTACACCATCCTCGACCTCCGCTCCGCCTTCGAGCACGTCGGCCTCGCCACCCTCGGCGGCACGCTCCGTTGGCTCGTGATTATTGTCACACTGCCCGTGTTCTTCATCTACGGCGTCGTCGTGCGCAAGCCCGACTGGCGCCCGTGGCTCACCTGCGGCATCGCCGCCATTTTGCTCATCAGTCCGAAAACCGAGGTCTTCACCTTCGTCTTCCTCGCCGCGTCTTATATAATGATGGTGGACTGGTGCGCTGACAGTGACGCGCCGTTTTTCAAAAAATACGGCGCGCCCCTCTTCGCGCTCTGCGCCGTCACCATCGCTTCGATGCGTTTCATTGATCCGGTGTGGTATAAGTCCGAAAACCCGAACGAAATCGTCCGTGTCCTCGGCGCCCTCGTCATCTGGGGCCTGTGCGCGTGGATACTCAGCGCCGCCGCGTGCCGGCGCCTCCGCGCCGTGTTTGGCCATGTGGAACGGGCATTCCCGCCCGTTCCCGCAATCGGAAC
>JAITDF010000304.1 GCA_031282705.1 Opitutaceae bacterium
TCTCTTTTCCCCGCTGTGGTTACGCTGTGGGATTTTTTTGGCTGGGGGGGCTCGCGGCGCCCGCGGTGTTTGGCCTGGGGGGGGCGGGGGGGGTCGGGGGGAGACCGCCCTGCCAAAACTGGCCGCCGCGTCCCATCAGTTATCAGTTCTTGGAGGCCGGGAGGTTTCGAGAACGAGCAAGAGAACGATGGAGGGCAGATGGGGAGGCGGGGGCGTGTTACCGCACGCCGACGAAGCCCACTTCCCCGGCGATGCGCTGGCCGGCGTCGCTGAGGGTGAACTCGACGAATTTCGCGGCCTCGCCGGAGGGCTCGCCGTTGGTGTAGTAGAAGGTCGGGCGGGCGTAGGGATACTTTTTCGCCAGGACGGATTCCTTGTCCGGGGCCGCGCCGTCGATGGGCACGGCCTTGATGCCGGGGACGTCGAGGTAGGCGAGGCCGACGTAGCCGATGCCGTTGGGATTGCGGGCGACCTCGGAGGCGATCTGCTCGTTGCCCGCCATCTTTTGCGAGGAGCCGGCGTAGTCGCGCTTGTTCATGGCCAGTTCCTTGAAGTCGGCGTAAGTGCCGGACGCGGTGTTGCGGGTGTAGATGGAGATTTTCCCCGGCCTGCCACCGACCGCGGACCAGTCGGTGATGTCGCCGGTGAAGATCTGCTCGATCTGGCGCCGGCTCAGGCCGGCGACGGGATTGCCGGCGTTGATGATGACGCCGATGCCGTCGTAGGCGACGATGATGGGCTTGAGCGTGACGCCCCTGGCCTTGCCGGCGGAAAGCTCGGTGGCCTTCGCGCGGCGCGAGGACATGCCGATGTGCGCGGTGCCGTCGATGATGGCGGTGATGCCGGTGGTGGAACCCTCGGCGGCGATTTCAAACGAGGTGCCGGGATTGGCGGCCTTGTATTCCTCGGCCAGCATGGGCACGAGCTTGGCGCCGAGCGTGTCGGAGCCCTTGATGACGAGCTTGCCGGCGCGGGCGATGCCGGTGAGGGCGAGCGCGGCGGCGGTGATGACGATCAGTTTTTTCATGGTCGGGATGGGTTTGGGAATGGAATTTCTGTTGCGGAGGTGGGTTCGGTCAGAAGTTTACTTGCAGCTGCGTGCGGAAGCCGGCGACGGTTTCCTTGTTGACGGCGCCGCCGGAGGCGAGGGCGCCGGAAGTCCGGCCGCCGACGTAGCCGAGCTGGAGTTTCACGTCGGTGGCGACGATGCAGTAGTTCGCGCCGAGATAATACTCATCGAGGCATTTCGCGGTGGCGGTGGCGGTGGCGGAACGGACGCCGTCGCCGGCGCGGATGCCGCGCCCGCCGGTGTCGGTGCGGCTGTAGCGCCCGACAAGCTCCCAGGTGTCGTTGAACTTGAAGGCGGGTTGCAGCCAGAAGCCGGACACGCTGGCGTCCTTGGTGGAGCCGGCGCTGACGCCCCTCTCCACTTTTGCGAAAAGATACTCGCCCGCGATCTGGAATTTGCCGGCGGTCACGTCCGCATAGATGGCGCCCTGGGTGATGTCCCTGCCCTTGATGCCGCTGCCGACGGTGCTGTTGACGCCGCCCTGGCCGGGGAGCAGCGCGCCGGCGACGCCGACCAGGTAGGTGGTGGAGGCGCCGGCCCTGCCGCTGTAGCCGGCGTTGGCCCAGACGGCGATTTTGCCGGTGGTGTCGTTGCCGGCGTTGACGATGGTGGCGGGGGTGGCGACGCGCTCCGGGTTGGTCAGCGCGGCCCCGGCGAAGAACCCGGCGGCTTTGCCGGCGAAGGCGTTCGGGTTGTAATCGGCAAAAAGCCCGACGCGGTAGCTGGCGGATCCGAGGCGGCGTCCGTTGACATCCTCGGCGAAGTAGCGCGTGACGCCGGAGCGCTCGATCGCGCGGAGGCTGCCGGAGGAGGTGTATTCCTCGTAGCCGAAATTCGGCTTGCGGAAGCCCGCGTCGAAACTGAACGGCGCGCCGCCGATGCTCCCGGCCCAGCGGATGTAGGCCTTGTCGAAGGCGGCCCCGGCGAAGTCGTAGTTGAAATCGGCGGTGAAGTTCGCGCCGAGCGTGCCCTTCATGCCGATGTAAACGCGGCGCAGGAAAAAGTGGCTGACGCGCGCCTGGCCGGTGGCGTCCCTCTCGTCGGTGGTTTCGAGGTTCGCGTATTGCACTTGGAGGCGGCCCGTGAAGTTGATGCCGTTCGTGCTTTTGCCGCCGGAGACCGTCTGGAGGACGGCGGCGGCGCTTTCGGCGGCAAGCTCGGCGCGGACATCCTCGGCCTCCTGGTCGGAGAGGATGCCTTTGCGGACGAGGGCGTTCAGGAGCGCGCCGCCGTCCTGGGCGCGGACGGCGGGCGCGGTGGCGGCGGCGCCGAATGCGAGCGCGCCCAGCGAGAGGAGCGCGAGTCGTTTTTTAAGGAGTCTGATCAAGGTCATTGGTCGTGGTGTTTGATGAGCGCGTCCGGCGAAAGCGCCGGGCGCACCAAGACATTGCACCCCGTATGCGGCGGAATCATGGCGGGAAGGTTACAAATGCGTGAACTCGACGGAGGCACCGTCTTTTTTCCCCTTTTCTTCCGCCATCCCGTTCTCGTT
>JAITDF010000167.1 GCA_031282705.1 Opitutaceae bacterium
CCTTGTAGAGTGGGAAAGGCTTGAAGGGCATCGGCACGAACCCGAGGCCGGCGAGCCGGTTGGTTTCGTTGGCCGTCTCGTTGCATTTGGCGATGGCGATGACGGTGCCGGCGCGGCGGCAGCGGTAGGTTTGCGCGCGGGAGCCGGAGGACTGGAAGAAACGCGTGCCCTCGAGCCAGGCGGGGAACGGCTCGCCGGGACCGTAGGCGCGGTTGTCAAAATAAAGGCGTTCCGACGAGGCGGGCCCCCTGCTGGCGAACAGCAGCACTTTCGCCCCCGGCTCGTCCATGCTCTCCATCAGCGCGGCGGGCGGCGGTTTTTGCGCCGGGCGATTCGGGACGGCGATGTCCGCGAGGATGGAGCGCGCCGGCACGGTGAACTGCTCGCCCCCGGCAAGTTCCTTGGCGAAGGCCTCGTAAGGTGCGGCGTTTTTGAAGGAGCCGGCGACGTGGAAGAGGTAAAACGGCCCGCCGCCTTCCATGCGACTGAAACCCATGCGACGCATCGCGTCGCTGCCGCCTTTTTCCGGCGCGAGGATGACGGCGCGACCGGCGCGGACACATTTGAAGGAGAACGGACGCGCCATGCTGGACTTGAAAAACAAGCTGCCGTCGAGCCACGCGGGGTAATCCTCGCCCGGACCGTAGCCGCGGTCCTCGAAGAGGAAGCGCAGGGAGGAGAGTCTTTCGTCCTTTGAGAAAACACCGACCGACGGCGGAACGGCCTCGGTGCTCTCCACGACGGCTTTTTGCGGCTGCGCGAAACCCGGCGCGGCGGCGACGCCAAGCGAGACGAGCAGGAGAAGAAATTTTTTGAATACCCCGCGGCAAACGGCGGCGGGACCGGCGGGACCGCCCCGCCTCGGGGCCGGAATTTCGTTGGCAAATGGCATCATTGCGGTGTCGTGATTTTCGAGTGGCATTGGGAAGCCGGGTGTTGCGGAGTTTTTGCCAGGAGAAGCCGCGGGCGGCGGCGCGGCGAAGCAGGCGGGCGGGCAATGCGCAGCGCGCCGGCTGGTTTTTTGGCGTGTGCATGTTCCATGGGTGGCGTGGATGCGGTTTATTTTTTGCGTGGATTTTTAATATAATAAAAATGTCCGTCCTCCGAGCCGCTCAGCATGTCCGGGATGCCGCTTTTATCCCAATCGACCGGGGTGGGCGCGGTGCTGTGCCCGGCCAGTTTGGTTTTGCCGATGTCGCCCATGTTTTCAAAGAGCCATTCGCCGGGCTTTGTGGATATATTGCGGAAAAGCATCACGTTTTCACTGTTGGCCAGCAGGTCCGGTTTGCCATCACCGTCCCAATCGGCGAAGCAAAATACGCGCCGGCCGCTTGCGCCAAAATCCCCGGCATTGAGCCGGAGCAGGCCGTCTTTTTTGTCCCCGACAGGACGCCCTCTCGAATCAAAACTTGACGGGCCTTTCACCCGGAATATTCTTTCGCCCGGCAGCAAAACGCGTTTTCCATCACGTTCGATTTGCCGGTAAAAAGCGAGATAGCCCTCGTGATCGACCGTCACCAGGTCCGCGATGCCATCGCTGTCCAAATCAACCATGCAGGGAGTGCAGCGCCACTGCGCCACAAGCTCGCCGGGGGCCGGATCCCACCAATTCCATTTTGGTTTTGGAGGCCCGCCTTTCCATTCAACCTGGAGCGGTTTTGCGGCTGCGAGCCTGGGTTTTGCGCGCGTGCCGGTATTTTCAAAGAGAAGCACTTTTCCGCTGATTGTATTAACAAGGATATCCGGCAATCCGTTGCCCGTCCAATCGCCGACGCCGATGTTTGCATATCCATATTTTGACTCGCAGGGGCCTTGGACGGAACCGTTGTAACCGGCCTGAAGAAGTATCGGCTTGCCATCCGCCTCCAGCAGGACCGGAGCGGCCCAGCGGGGCGGATTGCCGCCCAGATTCTTTATAAAGCCGATCTCGCCAACGCCATTGCCGGCAATCAAGTCATCCAGGCCGTCGCCGTCCCAGTCAACTGACACCGGGGCGGACAATGAGCTGAATTTCACGGCATCCGCCTCCTGCTTAAAGAACACGGCCGGCTTGAACTCAGGATACGCCGACTTGTCGGGGGGGCCGTAGCCCCGGCTCGTGCGCGAGGCCAGTTTGCCGGTGTTCTCAAACCAGGCCACGCGCCCGTCCTCCTGCGAAACGACGAGGTCCGGATATCCGTTGTTATTCCAATCGTAGCTTGTGACGACGATCATTTGGAACGGCATGGTCAGCGGAACCCCGTCAAAACGAAGCCTGCGCCCGGTGGCGTAGCGGGGCCCGGTGCGCGTGCCGGTGTTCTCAAAATAAGTCAGGCCGTCCATGAACTCGCCGCAAATGAGGTCCAGTTTTCCGGATTTGCGGAAGTCGGCGAAAACCGGCGACGGCGTGCCATAGACATCCACGGGGCGGTTGTCGGCCTCCAGTCGCATTGGCGGGGCATAGACAGGCGCCTGGTTGCCGCCCTTGTTCTTCAGTATATACACATATCCATGCAGGGGGCCGTTGATCCAGCGGCCATTGCCGTCGAAGGCATCATCCCAGCCATAGTCGCTATAGTCGAGAAGTCCGACGGCAAGGTCCTGCAATCCATCCCCGTCGAAATCGACATGACTGCATTGGTAGGAGCGAATGCGCCGGGGCTCGGCGACGGGATGAACGGAGCGCGGCTCGAATGGCAGGCGGATGCCCTTGCCGTCACCTATCCCATTTTCAACAAAGCGGGGGTATTCGATGTTGCGCGCGAGGACGCGCAATTTCCCGTCCACGTATGAAGGCGTTATGTCGGGCTTCATGTCACTGAGGCGGACGGCCTTTTTGAATATTGGCGCGCCGGTGGCCGGGTCGGGACGCCCGGTGTTTTCAAAATAATAAACCCCGCCGTAACCCTCGGAGCCGGTGGTCAGAATGACATCGGGAAGGCCGTCGCCATTGCGGTCGCAGACCACGGGCCAGCCCCAAAGTCCCCCGGCAAGGTCAACGACCAGCCCGGGGTTGTTGTAGGAAATACGCACGAACTCCCCGGGGGCGGTCGGATTTGCGCCCGCCCGCCCGACTCCGGCGGGCGCCAGGCACAGAATCAGAAATGATATTATCAATCTCTTTTTTATAAGCTCTTTTTTCATGAAGATGATTTGTTTTAATAATATAAAGAAAAACCGTGTCAGAAACGCCCACGGACGCCCACGTTGATAGTGATTCCGTTAATCGCGGTGCGCTCCATTTGCGAGGGGATGCCCCTGTAGGTCTCGAACCATTCGTCGGTAATATTTCCGAAATCGAGTGTGAGCGTGGCATACGGCTTGAGCCGGTATGAGCAGCCGAGGCTGACCACGGTCCTGCCTTTTCTATACAAGTTCCGGCCCAAGTCCGACCGGGAATAATTGCTGATGAAGCTGCCCATGTAGTTTGCGGAAACGCTCATGCTAAAGCGGTTGTAACTCCATGAAAGCCTGATGTTGCCGGTGCGGGGAATGAAGCCCACGACTTCCCCGGTCGTCAAATAGGTGGCCTGTCCAAAATCGCCGTGCGTGTCCATGACCGTGTAATTGGCCAGAAATCCCAATCCCCTCAACAGGCCCGGCAAAAACGTGAATTGCTGCTGGTAGGATAATTCCCACCCCTGGCAGTAGGCGGTGCCGGCATTGGCCGATGTCAGTATCCTATAACCCGCGTAATCGCCGTTGTATCCGTTGTCAGGGCCGTCGGGAACGGTGCCGGACTCGATGTTTGTGACTATAAAATCCGTGATTGTCTTATGAAACCAGCCCGCGGAGACGGTGCCGACTGATTTTAGATAATAATTGAGGGTAAAATCCCAGTTGGTGGAATTTTGCGGCTTCAGGCCGGGGTTGCTTATGGTGAGCGTCTCCTCAACGGTATTATATGTCTCGGACGGCACGAGATTGTTTAATGCCGGGCGGCCGAAACTTGTGGACCAACTGGCGCGCCCCTTCAGCTTGGGCGTGAAATCATACATGAGGTGCAGGCTGGGGAAGGATTGTGTGTATGCGCCGCGGATTTCGCGGCGCATGTCCGCGTAATCCTTTTTCGCCGAGCCAACGGGATCCTCCTCGCGCTCGGCGGATGTGCTGCCGTAGTGCGCCCGGACATATCCCCAGCTTTTATCCTCGGTCTTCTCCGTCCGGATGCCGGCAAGAAACCCGGTCCGCCCATATTTGCCCTGAATCATGCCGTAGCCGGCCGTGACCGTCTCGGTGACCTGGCGCGTGGCCACATACTTTTGTTCCTCGCCATAATAAAGGTCCTCCTTCCAAAGCGACGGGTCCTTTGGATTGCCGTCTTCCATTAGGGCGCCCACGTCCCAAAAGGGGATGTCCCTCCCTGTTTTCCTGTAATCCCATGAGTCGAAGTGAGGGACCGCGGGCAGCGCCTCCGTTCCCAGATACTGCCAGCGGCGCTGGCCGTTGATTTCCTTTACCTTTTCCTGTCTTCTCTGGACGCCTGCTTTTATGAAAAGCGGAAAGCTGACCGGCAGATTATACAAGGCATTTGAACGCAATTCGTATATCTCCGCCTGGCGCTTGTTGTTGACGGTGGAAAGCCCGTCGGTCGGACGCGGCCTGTAGTTTGAGGGATCGGTCATGTCGGGTCCGGCTGTCTGGGTGAATTTGGGATACAGGTCGGATTCCGAACGGTCCAGAATCCAGCCCGCGCCGGCAATCCGGGATAGAAGGGAGCCCACGTTGGCCAGGTTAAGGTGCATTTGATTATACCCCACGGCGTAGTCCAGTTTCACTCTGGCCAGCTCGTGCGATCCCCCGAATTCAATGGCGCGCGTGCGGTTAATGGCGCCGCCGATGCTGTTGGTTACTTCTATGATCGAGCCGGAGGTGGGCCGTATTTCGGTGACGGTATCCGTGTAGCCGGGCACGACGCCCGAGTTGGTGTCGTTGGGGGTCGAATCGGCGTTGCCGGCCCAGGCGCGGACTGAATAGGTGGGAGCATTCCGTTCCCTGCCGTCATTGTATATGGTGTTCAGGTAAAACCTGGAGCGTTCCGTCAACTTGAACTCGGCCTTGAGGTTTATGCTGTATTGCTGGCGGTTGTTATAGAAGTCCGCCGTGCGGTAATCCCAGAGGAATGCCGGGGTTTCCTTGGTGTTTTCATAATCCCTGGTCGTCTTGAAAAAACTCGACGCATTTTCGCTGTAGAAGAAATTGAGGGAGACGCCCAGGTTCCTTTTTCCTCCCGCCACGCTGAAGATTTCCTGCCATGTGGCGTTGAGCATCGGGTGGAGCCGGTGTTGCTCGCGCCATTCGACATTTTCAAAAAAGGAAGGCGACCAGCGGGCGTTCAGGTTAAAATCAATGCGGCGTTTTTCCCTCATGCTGAGCGGCGAGCGTGTTTTCATGTTTATCGTGCCGCCAAGCGAATCGGCGCCTTTGTCGGGAGTGTGGCCCTTGATGACCTCTATTTGCTCAAACATGGCGCCTGAAAAATTATGCGTCTGGAAGGTCCGGTTCATGCCGCCGGTGGGGGCGATGAGAGAGTCGTCGATTGTAAACCGGTTGAGATTGGCGGACATGCCGCGCACGGTGACACTGCTGACATTGCCGTCTTCATCGACATTGCCGGCGACACCGGGCAGCCGCATCACGACTTCGCCCGCCGACAGATTGGGCATCGTGCCAAAGGAGTCGAGGGCGGCGACGTCCTTGACGTTGGTGGCGTTGCGTTGCATGGTGATCGCCAGCGCGTGGCCTTCGCGTTCACCGGTGACACGGAATGTCTCCATTTTGTATATTTCTACAGTCAGCGCAAAGTCCCGCGACGCGCCCTTGTCCGGCTCGACATCGACGGTCGCGCGCTGGGTGTCGAGACCGATGTAGGACACGACCACCTCATGCGAGCCGGCGGGAAGCCCGCTTAGGCTGTAGCTGCCGCTGCTGTCGGTCGTCACCTCCCGGCCGACGGCTGGAATCGCGACGCGGGCGCCTTCGAGCGTGTTGTTTGTCGCCGCGTTGCTTACGATGCCATGAAGGGAACCCGGGCGTGCTTCCGCGGTTTGGGGCGCGGGCGCGGCCGGCCGGGGCGCCGGTTGCGCGTGAAGGGAAACAAGGCAGAGCGTGCCGCAAAGCGCCAATGCACCCGCCTTGGCTGCGCGAGAGAGCCGGAGCCCCGGGCGGCTGCATGAGAGGCATGGTTGTGATGGGATTATCATGGTTTGTCTGTGTTGAAGGTTGTTTTTAGTTTTCCCGCGCGGCGGCGGGGCGCAGGGCGGCCAGGCCCACGGTATCGATGAGGCCGGTGTAACCGGGGCCGCCGCCGGCGAGGAAGCCGTCGCTGCGCCCGGTTTCGTCGTGACTCACCCAGAAGGCGTAGAGCTTGCCGCCGGCGTCCAATCTGAAGTGGAAGCGGAGATTTTTCCCCGCGTGGGCGGACAAGTCGGCGCCCTCTTTCCAGCGGATGGCGCTGATGGTGCTGTCGCCGGAAAAGGGTTCGCAGTTGTCAAATGTGAAGGGGGCGACGGGCTTGCCGGCTTCGTCGCAAACCTCGGCGACCAGAGTGCCGGCGGCATTCACGAAGAGGCGCGTGCCGGAGAAGCGCACGGGGCGCGTGAGCAGGACGCCGCCTTTCCTGCCGGCGTTCATCGAGGCGAATCCGTCGCGGCGGAGAATGGCGGCGCCGGTGGCTCCGCCGGCGTGCATATCGGTTCTTTTCAAATCATCGCCATCGTCGCCCGGGGCGATGGCCTCGCGGCCGGAGAAGCCCGTGTAATAAAACCAAAGTTTCTCGCCACGAACGACGCAGATGTTGCCCAGCGGGTTGAGGTAGCCGCGATCCCATGCGCCGGCGGAATACGAGTATTTGATGGCGAGCCTGCGGTCGGGGCGGTGCCAGTGAAAGCCGTCGCGGCTGTAGGCGAAATTGATGCCGGTGAACTTTGGTATGTTCCGTTGCTGGGCGATGTCGTTTCGCGGACCGTGGAGGATTTTGAAGGCGCCGAGCATGATGCTTTCGTAGGCGACGGCATCGAGGTTGTAGAGCTGGGGGGTGTCGCCGATGCGGGAGTCGGGGCGGTCGAGCCGGTCTGCCCGCGCCCAGGGAACGGGCTGGTCGGGGACCCAGTTCATGCCGCGCTCGAAGTCGCTGTCCTCCCAGTAGGCGCGGGCGCGAAAGCCGTCGGGGCGGTCGGCAGGGTAAGACCAGCGGAGGCTATAAACCCATTTTTTGCGAAATGGATTGTAGAACATGGTGCTGCAGTCGCCCGCGATGCCGCCGGTGCGCTGTTCGCCCCAGTCAATGCCGTCGGGCGATGTGAAATACCGGGCGCGCCAGCGGGTCTTCACCATGTCAACCTGGGGGGTCATGAAGATTTTGAATTTTTTATTCGGATCGGCGCAGAAGGGATCGAGGACGATCGACAACAAATCGAGGCTTTTGTCCTTGGGGAGGACTTGGTTGGTGCCCGGGTATAGCGGGAGGCTGGGGCGCTCCCAATGCACGCCATCGCGGCTGGTGGCGTAGGCGGCGGTGGTCTGCCAGCCGGCTTGATACCAAAGCTCGAAGAGTTGTTTATCGGGATTCCACCACATGCCGCCGCTGGTCGTGATGGTGGCTCCCCGCCTGGTGATTCTGGGTCTTTGCCCGGGGGGTCTGTCGACCTTGGAATATTCAATCTCGGTCTCGGGTTTGAGAACGGGGTTGCCTTTGTATTTTTCGGGATGGTGAAACTCGCGGACGAGGGTTGTCTTTTCGATCAGGAAATCATCGACGAAGAGCTGGCGGCCAACGTCGATGGGGACGACGGCAGGGCGGTCCTTGAGCCAGGGAACAAGGGGAGGAGGCTTTTCGGTTTCGCAGTCGATTTTGGGCGGCCAGACGTTGGGGAGTTGGATGCCGTTATAGAGAACCCCGCCCGCGCCGGTCGGCGCGGCGCGCGGGACATCAAAGCCGGTGAGAATCGTCCAGGCGGGCAGGGAAATCATTTCGCCGACGCCGAGCTGTTTTTCATAGGCGGCGTAGCCGTTCGAGGTATCGGTTTTTTTTGCGCCGGCTTTGAAGAGCAGGAAGGGCGCGCGCCCGGCTTCACGGAAGCCGAGTGCTTCCATCCGCCTGGCGTGGTTGACGTTTTTATTTACGGGGACGAGGGCGATGACGGTTCCTTCGCGCAGACAGCGGTAGGAAAGGGATTGGCTGACGGAGGACTCGAAGAAAAGAAATCCATCCAGCCAGTCGGGGTATTTTTCATACCGTCCGTATATTCTTTCGGCGAAATAGTAGCGCCCGCAGGCAAGGGTCGATTCGGCGCGAAAGACATTTAATTTTGCCGGGGGATCATCGGCGCTTTCCATGAGCGCGGGCGCGGCCGGCGCGGCGGGCAGGATTGCCAAAAGGCCCGGAAGGAGGCGGATGGGTTTCATGGCGGTGGCGGGTTTGGGTTTCCAATGCAAAAGCCGCATGGCGGTGGCGGCTCACCATGTGAAGGAGATGCCGGCGGTGGCGGCGATGCCCCGCGAAACGTCGGTGTCGAACCACGAGAAGGCGGCTTGCAGGAGGATGTCGTTGCGGACCTCAAGGAGCAGGCCGCCGCCGGCTTCCATGCCGGCGCCGCTGAATCCGTGATCGAAATCCTCGCCGGCGACAGTGATGCGGCCATCCGTCGCGAAGTCGTAGGTGCAGCCCGCGCGGACATAGGGCGCGCACCTGAGGTTCTTTTTCCAGGCGCCGTCGCGGCTGAGGCGGATGCTGGCGCGAAGCTCGTTCGAGAAGATGCCGCTGGTGGTGTAGAGGCGCCCGGCGCTGTCGGTGACATCCGTGAAATTGTTGTTTCTCTGGTAAACGAAGCGCGCGGCGGGTTCGAGTTTCCACTTGGCGGCTTTGCCGAGGGGAATGTCGCGGCCGACGGAAATCATGCCGCTCCAGCTCTGGCTGCTGGTGGAGATGGGGGCGACGCGCGCGGCGGTGGCCTCGTAGTCCTGCGCGCCGTAGCGCAAAAGCGCGTCGATGTGCCAGGGGCCGGAAACCAGCGAGCCATACACGCCGGCGCCCATGGAGGCGGTGTCGCCGGTGGTCGTGTTGGTGCGGCCGCCCGGCAGGCGGATGTCCGATATCGCATAGTCGGCGGAAATGCCGTAAATAAAAATGAACGAGGGATCGGGCGCGGCCACCCAATCGACGCCGGCCTGGACACCCATCGTGCCGATGTCGATGCGCGGAGCGGTCGTGTGGCGGTCGTAGCGCAGGCCGGCGAGTTGTTCGTCGCGATAGTATCCGGTGACCCAGAATTGTTTCTCGCGGGAAACTTTCATATACATCGCGCGCACGCCGAGGAGGCGTTCCTCAAGGGAGGCGATCGACG
>JAITDF010000174.1 GCA_031282705.1 Opitutaceae bacterium
CCCCCGATGCGGGCGTCAATGGCGAACGCGCCGCCGTCCGCCGACAGGGTCAGATGCGTGGCGTATTGGATGAGGGAACGGTTGTTGATGAATTTCGGATCGAAGGCGTTGACGAGAACGGGGCGGGTGCCGGGGGACGGAGAGCGCCGCCAGATGCCCTGGGTGTTGCTCCAGCAAACCTCGCCGGTCACGGGATGCAGCATGGCCGGGTTCGTGCCCGCGCCGCCGAGCCCCGCATCGGGGAATTTTCGCATCGTGCCGGCGTCAAAATCCGCAACCGCCAGGGTGCGGACTTGGGCGGGGGGAAACGCGCAGTAAAACCACAGCAACCGGCTTCCTCCAGGCGCGCTGAAAAGCCCGTTGTTAATGTAGTAAAACGTTTGCTGGAGCGGGGCGATGCGGGCACGCCCCGCCTCGGTGCCGGAGGGCGCGAGGAGGTGGCTGATAACGCCGCTCGCCGGGTCCGTCCACGCGGAGAACAGCGGCGAGCCGAGAAAATCCGGATCGGGAGCGACAGGCGGATTGGAAGACTGCGAATCGGATGATGTGGATAAACTCATGGGCGCATTTGCAACCAGCAGCAGGAGTGAAATGACGGCGTGTTTGGCGGATGGGTTCATGGGAAAAAAGACATTTATAATAAGGTGATTGTCAAAATATTGATCAGTTGATTGCGGCATCACCCATGCGCGGGCACCCCGGCGCGTCATTTTTATGCCCGGCGTTTCCCTTCCGCCGCCCCGAGGACTCATGGCCGAAACGGAATAACCGCGGAGGCGTCATCTTTTGTGCGGCTTCGCCCAGCAGGGTCTCCATGTTTTTCACGACCGTCGTGTCTCCGCCGGGCGCCATGATGGTTTTCAAGTGTTTCCGGGGGATGTTTCGAATGGGAAATCCTGTGCTCAGGCGTTCCACCAAATCGGCATGAGGCCGCGCCATTCCGGAAGTGCATATGAATGAATTGCCGCCAGCCAGCCGTTCCAGCACGGCATCCAGCATGCGCGTCCGCGTCTCCTCGGGGCCGGCAATCCGGATTTGTTCGTTTCGCCCGTCACGCCACTTGATCTCGCACTGTTTCAAGTGAGTCCAAATGACCGTTGCTTTTTCCGCATTCAACGTGACCGAGACATCCCGCGTTTCGGCCCCCGCGTGGGACAGGCAGGCATGCAGCCGCGAACCGGAGTCCAGATTTGCGCAAAAGACCGCCGTGTCGAACGATTCGATCGGTTGCGCCCGCCAAAGCGATGCGTCCAGTGAGACAACCGACGCCAGCCCGTCCGCGGATGGCGCCGACCAATAGAGCGCAAGATTGATAAAATGCGCAAAGGCATTGCTCACCGGGGAATCAAATGCGGTGAGCCCGTTTTCCAGTCGCATGCGCCCGGCCCAGTTGTTACGCGCGTAATAGCTTCGATCGCGCGGCCAGAGTCCCAGCACGGTTGTGGAATGCAAATCTCCAAACTCGCCGCGGACCAGACGCCGTTTGATCATCCGCGCATCGGGTCTATACAAATCCTGAAATGCCACCGCCACGGTTTTCCCCGTGTCCGCCTCCGTCTGGATGATCCGATCCACCTCGGCTGTGGTTGCCGCCAGGGGTTTTTCAACAAAAACATGCGCGCCCGCCCGCAATGCCTCAATCACCATCGTCGCATGATGGGGTATCCCGGTGGGAATCATGCACAGGTCGATCCTTTCTTTCCAATCGGACCACATTTCCGCCGTCGTTGCATGGATGGAGCAACCCAATGAGCGCAGGCGGGAGCAAACAAAATCCTCCTCCCGCTGATTGACCACGGTGGCGGCGGCCAGCTTTATCCTGCCTTGCGCCACCTGCTCGATTGCGAGCGACAAGTGCGTCCGGGCATAGCCGGACACACCAATAAGAGCTGCTGAATACGTATGCATATGGCATTTCCAAATTATATTTTATACAGTGTTTCCCCGCGCGCCCGAATCACGCCCCGCCTCGCGCCGCACCATTTTCCACAACACCAGCGCGGCCAGCGGGTGCAGCACGGCCATCGCAATAAAAACCCTGGCCACGCCGAAACTCATCATCGCCTCGCCCACAAAGGTGTTGAACACAATGGCGCCCGCCGCGCCGCACGCCCCCGCGATGCCCCACACGCTGCCGACATTCGCCGCGGGAAACGCCTCCGCCACCACCACGCCGAGGTTGAACAGCCACGTGAGGCACACGGCGCCCACCACGCAGAAAATCAGCAGCGTGGCCGCCACATGCGGCAGATGCGGAACAAGCACGCACAACGGAGCCAGCGCCGCCGCCCCCGCCAGCGTGAGCTTGCGCGCGCGCAGCGGCGCGACCCCGCGCTTCACCAGCCGGTCCGACAGCATCGAGCTTCCCACGCCGCCCAGGTCCGCGGCGAGAAACGGAATCCACCCCACCCAGCGAATCTGTTCCAGCGACAATCCGGACTGCTCCTGCAAATACCCCGGCAGCCACAACAGGCAGAAATACCACACCGGATCGCTGATGAACCGGCTCAACAAAATCCCCCACAGGCTCCGCGTGCGCCAGAGTTGCGGCCACGAAAAGCCCCGCGCGGGCGCCGCGCCGCCCTCCGCCGCCGCCCGCACCTCCGGCGGCGGGTCGCGGTAAAACAGCCTCCATGCCGCCGCCACCAGCAACCCGAGGACGCCGGGCACGACAAAGGCCATGCGCCAGTTGTGCAGCGCGAGCGTCGCCACCAGCGGCACCGCGATGATGGCACCGAGGGTGCTGCCCGCCGCGCAAATGCTGTTGGCCGTCGCCCGCAGCGACGCCGGAAACCAGATCGTCACCGTGCGCAGTTGCGCCGGAAACGCCAGCGGCTCGGCCACGCCCAGCCAGCCCCGGAAAAACACCATCTGCCCGAAGGTTTTTGCAAACGCCGCCCCGATGCATGCGCACGACCAGCCTGCCAGGCTCGCCAGCATCATGCGCCCCGCCCCGAACCGGTCCACCAGCCAGCCCGCCGCCGCGTAGCATGCCGCATAACAGAACACAAACGCGTTGAGCAGCGCCGCATAGCCGCGATCATCCAGCGCGAACTCCGCTTTCAACACCGGCTTGAGCACCGACACGATCTGCCGGTCCACATAACTGAGCACCATCGCGCAGAAAATCAGGCCGAGAATAATCCACCGGTGTCGAAGCGGGTTGGGTGTGTTCATGAAAAAATCGCGCGGCGCGGGTTATTGCGGCAATTCCTGTGTTTTGCCGAACTCGATCAGGACGGGGCCAAGCAGCCCCGAAGGGAGAAGCGAATCCTCCGCGGAAAACCCCTGATGCAATTTGTAAGTCCGCCCGCCGGTTTTCCGTTCGGGAACGAGATGAAGGTTTGTCCGGGTCAGCCGTTGCCCCGGCGGAAGTCCCGCATCGCCAATCAGACGGTTTGCCCAGCAGTTTGCCACTTCCATTTCCACTATGTTTTCACCCGACCGGCACGCCGGGCCAATGTCCATGCAATAGGGGGCCGTCCAAACAATGCCCAATTCCCTGCCGTTCACTTTCACCCTTGCGACATGATGAACGGCCCCGATGGAAAGGCGGGTTGGAATTCCGGTTTGTTTTTCATCAAGCCAAAAAGTGTTTCTATAAATTGCCGTGCCGGAATAATACCGGATCGCCGGCTCAGGATGTTCATTCCAGAGAGTCAGTTGGTCAAAAATCACTTTCCCCCGCTTTCCCCACGCGGGGTCAAAACGCACCTCCCATGATTTTTGCAGCCGGATGGCCGGAGGAAGGGCGGCACTCCATTCCGCTTGTTTTCCCGAGGCGGTCTTCAACCGGTGGGAACCGCTTTTCCATTGTGTCCATGTTGATTGTTCGCCGGCCTCCAGGCCATTTTCATCGCCGGCAATCGCCACGACATGATTTTCATCCGGTTCGCCCTCAAAAACGACAAAGACAGAACCCCGCGCCGCCAGATTAAGCGCGACCTTGGTCCGCCCGTCCAGGGTAAAGGAATACGCAAGCGGAGCCGTGATCTTTCCGGCAACGGGATCCCACAATCTTGGTTTCCGGCCCGAAACACGGAAAATACAATCCGCGTTTCCACTGCCGGAAACAAAATACACATCCTTGTCCCCCAGCCGCCGGTGATGATATTCAAAGGGGCCGGAAAAATCAGGGGCGATTTGCTCTTCATGAAGAAATTGTTGCAGCGAAATCCCGGAAACAACCGTGCCGCGTCCAAGCGGACGCCGGGAAATTTTATCATATCCTGTTTCCGTCGCCCGGCTTTTTGACGATTGATTTTCCGATGCCTGAAGCCCCCAAAGCCGCCGGGCAAGGCCGGCGACTTCCTGGTCTCGGGAGGGGTAATTTTTCAAACCGGCGGCGCGGATGGGGCGTTTTTTCCCGAGAATGATTGTCGCGCCTTCCGATGCCAGTTGGACGATTTTTTTCAACGCCTCGGCCGGCAGGGTGTCTTCAAGCGGGTCCAACACCAAAAAACGGTAGCTCATTCCGTCCGGCAAAACCAGTTTCCCGTCCCGGCACGCAAGGCGGCGGACGAGGGCTTCCGTGTCAAGAAGATCGCAGGCATACCCCGCCGGCAGGAGCAGCGGGGAATCGGAATTCCATTTTTCGCCGCGTCCCCATGCGGTATAATTTTTATCGCTGACATAAACACAGGCGTCGGCGGCGAACAGCCCCTGCCGCAACAAATACTGGCAGCGCCCGAGATAGTCCATGAAGGGCGCGGCATAATCCCACCAAGTGACATTGGTATTGATATGGGTGCCCGCGAAATATTCATAGCCGGGCTTGCCCAATTCCGGGGGTGACGCGGTGAAGGTGTGCCAGATGAATTTGTTGCCCCCGTCGATGAAATTGACATCAGCGGCGGGTTTCAGGCGCCCCGGATACATAGTCCAATGCCGGTTCATGTGGGTAAAGGCCTCCACCGCGACCTCCCGCTGGCCGTAAATATGCGCCGCCATCGAAACGTAACGCACATTCGACCTCGTATCGTGATTTGCTTCCCTGACCCAGAATTCACCCTGCGCAATGTCGTTTTCCCCGAGGAACGAAAGCATGTCCGCCTCGCGGAACATGGGTTGATGCCGGCCCCAGGGACCGCCGTTTTCGGAATGCCAGCTCATTCCGTTCTCATGACAAAGCCGTCCGATATTGGCGTAGCAATTCTTTTGGAAACAATGCGCGACCGTTTTATAATAATCGTGCAAAAACCGTTTTGAAACCTCCTTGTTTTCAACAATCATGCCCGCCAAAACCGGCAGATAGTGTTTGAGCTCATATCCGTTCCGGGCCAGAAAAATCCTGTCGAATCCCCCCGTCCAGTTGGGGCCGCTCCCCTCCCAGCTTACATTATAGAAATGGGTGAGGGTTTTTCCCGCATGTTCACCGGCGTCCTTGATCAGTTCCGAACCGATGAGGTGAAAATACCGGGTGCACGCTTCGGCACTGAGAATATCGACGCTCCCGAAATCACCGATGGTTTCGCAACCGAAACGGAGCACCTGCCAGTCCCCCTCGGGAACACTCCATTCAAGCCGGCGGTTTTTTACGCTGTCACTCAAATCAATCACGTCCATGACAGCCGGCGAGGTTTCATCGACCGGAAGGACTTTTTGGAATGTTCCTGTTCTCCGCGATGTCAAACGGATGCCCAAAACGGCTATATCCTGATAATACGGTTTTCCCTCCGGAGCGGGCAGTTCCAACCCGATTTTATTGCCGCCGCCGGGACGGCTGACGGGATAGGCGGACCAAACCAATTCCTTGGGGCCGTCCTCCTTCATATCCCACACGCCGCGCAAATGCCCGCCTGCATTGGCGATATTGATGCTGACTTTCAGGCCGCGGCGCGCGGCTTCATTGATGACATGCCTGACCATTTCCCGCCATTCGGGACTCATGAACTCATGCTTGATTTTGAGCGGGACGGGAAGGTGATGCCTGGAGTCGGAGTCATCATAATAACCGCGCGAATCAAAGAGCAAAATCCCGCCGATTCCCTTTTGCCGCATTTCCTCGATGTCGCGGGTGATTTGTTCTTTTGTGACATTTCCCTTGAGCCACCAATAATAAACCCAGGGCCTGGCCTCGGCCGGAACCCTGGAAAATTCCGACGCGGACGGTGTTTCATTTCCCGCGGCGCACCCGTTGAAACAGACAAGGCCGAACACGGCGAAAACAATATTTTTTATCATGGTGGCAAATCAAGGATGGCCATCAAAACACAGCCGCACTTCTCACCGCGTTTCACGCCCCGCCAGGGCGGTTTTTATTTTTTCCGCAACCCTGTCCGCCATGAGTTGATAACCCTGCTTTGTGAAATGCACATTTTGCCTCAGTTGCATTTCGCCCTGGTTTTCCGACGCGAGCGCGAACAGGTCGTTTATCGCCACCCCCTCCTGCGTCATGATTTTGGCGGCAATCCCGTTATAGCGAATGGCGTCGGCCTTGACGCGTGCCCCGGCGCCGTCGGGCACGGGCGTGGTTGTGGCAAAAATCAACGCCGCCCCGGTGTCTTTCAGGCGCCGGACCAGCGTCCGGAGGTTTTTTTCATATTGTTCCGGCGAGGCCACCTGGACGCCCTTGGATGGATGCACGTATTTCCCTGCCTTATCGAGGTATTTTATATCGTGCAAGCCGAAGTTGAAATGAATCACATCCCATTTTCCGGCGCCCAGCCAGGCGCCGAGTTGTCGCAGCCCCTTGGCGGTGTCCGCGCAATTTTCGGGCGGTCTGTGGACATTTGCCACAGCCTTGAGCTTCTCCCTCACGGGAAGGGTGTAGCCAATGGATATCGAGTCCCCGATCAGCAACACGCGGGGCAGGCCGGGAATATCCCCAACCGGAACATACTCGGGGTATTTGTTTTTTGGCGGCGGGGACGCGCCGGCCTGCCGCGGCTCCACTTCGGCCCTGGCCGGAATGCCGGCGAGCAGGAACAAAGCGACGGTTTGGATGAAAACATGCGCAAACGTTTTTTTCATGACGGGGAATCGAGTTATAGTGTGGTTAAGCATATGGCGTTTCATTCCAATATTGGCGCGCCTGCGCGGGCCGGACGGATCGTTGTGACAAACTTCGCCTCGGCGCGCGGTTCGTCGAGTTCCAGATAAAAACCGGCGCGGCGGGCCGGGGGCGGCAGGTCGGGCGAGGCGCCTTGATAAAGCGTGAACGCGCCGCCGCCGGGGATGGCAAATTCCACGCGCATCACCAGGCCGCCGGCAAACCGCACATCGACAGCCGCGCGGTCGCGGCAGGAGGCGGCGCGCACCTCCCGCCAATACGAGAATGTTTTCGGGCGTCCGCCCGCGAACTCCGCTTCGCCCACGGCGCGGAATGCGGGGCCGCCGTCCGTTTGCGCGGGGAGCGCTTTCCCCTGCAAGTGCAGGGCGAGGCCGAAACGCGCCGTCACCCCGGCGGCGGCAAGGGCGATGCCGGTTTCCTCCACAAGCGCGTCGCCCTCGATGCGGAGGCTCCGGCTGGCCCTGGCCCCCGTGCCCGAGCGCAACGACTCCGGCGCGGTTTCCCAGCCCCACGGCGGCATGCGGGTGTCGCCGGGCGGCCAGTAAAGGGGTTGGGCGGCCTCCATCACGCCGGCCTCCGCGTCAAAGCGCACCAGCTCCCCCGGCGCCCAGGCGCGCTGGCCTTCGCCGTCGATGAGCGGCACGTTGTGGTTGAGGCCGCGCCGGTAATACCACTTGGTGCTCTGCGCGCCGTAGCCGACATTGCCGGGGTCGTGGCTGATGTCCACGCCGTCGAACGAGGCGGACCAGTTGAGCGCCTCGCTCTGGCGATGTGATTCCACGATTTGCCCGTAGTGAAAAAACACCTGCCAGCGGCCTTTTTTAAGCAGCGCGAAGCGGGTGGATTCCATGTTGCGGGAGACCACGGGCGGCAGCGCATCGGACGCCTTTTCGAGGCCTTCGACGCCGGCGAAATTTTCCAGTGGGTCGATCAGGGATTCCCACGAACGCTCGCCGGACTTCGCGGCGAGGGCGAGGCCGGGCGGCGTGGGCCAGATGCGGCAGGCGCGGGCAAGCCAGCCGGAGGGGGCGCGCGGACGCCCGCCATTGTCCGCCGGGTTGGGAATCGTGCCGTCGGGGAAACGGAGCAGGAGCGGCGCGAGCATGAGGTTTTGCACGATGGCGGCCTCCTCGCGGATGCGCCCGGCCTGGCCGATGAGCCCCGCAAAGGTGAACAGCGGGGCGGTGGCCATGACGATGAAATCATTGTAGCCCATGGATTGCTCGAACCAAAGGTAGTCGCTGGTGACACCGCGGCGGATTTGTTCGCGCAAGCCGAAGCGCCCGCCCATCGCCTGTTCCAGCAGGGTTTCGTCGCGGTAAAGCAGCGCGACCTGCACCTGCGTGGCGCGCTGCCAGAGCGCGATGTTGTGGATGAGCTGGCGGCTCCGGTTGAGAAGCTCCACCTCGGGTTTGAAGAGTTTGTCGAACCAGGCCCGGCGGCGCGCGGGCGTGGCCGCCGGGGAGTCAAAAACGAGCCGGGCGGCCTCCACGAGACGCGATACGATCACGGCGTCGTCGAGGCTTTGATAACCGAGGTGCGAGTCCTTGCGCTGCGCCGCGCCCCCGCCCCACGAGTCGTAGTTGTCGGCGTAGAAATCGAGCTGCGCGCACACCCATCCGGCGTAGCGGTTGTCCCCGGTAAATTGATACATGGAGGCGATTTTCCCCATTTCGAGGGCGTGCTGCTTGCGAAAAGCGCCAACCCATGCGCGGAAGATTGCGGGCGTGTCTTTTTCCGACACCGCGATTTTTTCCCCGGAGCGGCTTTTGACAAACGCGGTGTCCTCGCCCGGCACGTCCTCCGTCCAGACGAGCCATGCGCCATCGGCGGGGCTGATGAATTCGTGATTCCAGCCGGCTTCCCAACCGGCGCGGTCCCGGTTGCGCGCCATCCAGGCATCGGCGGCGGCGCGTTGTTCATCGGTCCACTTTTTCCATGCGGGCCCGGCGGCGGCGCGGCGGCGCGCGCCTTCCCAGTCTTCACGCGGCGTGCGGTAGGAGGAGCCGTCGGGTTGCAGGATTTTGAGAGCGGCAAACGCTTTTTCCGGGGCCGGCTTGGGAAAGTCAGGCGTGCCCGGAAAAGTGTCGGCGCCGGCGGCGGCCAACGCGGCGAGCAGGAAAATCAGGAGGCGGGCGAGGCGGGCGGGAATCATTGGCTACCGGGCGAGTTCGTAGGCGAGCTGCGTGCCTTCCGGCGTGATGGTGGCGACGGGCATGGTGAAGGCGTCGTTCTCCTTTCGCAATGGGATTTCCCTGACGCGCGCGCCGGTGGCGTCCACCGCCCAGGCTTTCCATTCGCCGCCGCCGGCGGCGGCGGGCAGACGGAGCGTGAGGCTCGCCTCGCCGCGGCGGACGAGGTGCGGTCCCCTGCCCCATTCGTAGATGAGCTTGCGGTCGGGCGCGCCGAAGGTCGCGCCCTGCGGAATCGCGTCGGTGAGGTGCGTGACGAGGATGCGGCGCGAGCCGGCGAGCGGCCTGCCGTCGAGCGAGACGACGTTGATGGCGGCGTCGGCGGTGTTGCCGGTGATGGAGACGATGGCGCCGGCGAGGTCGGCGCGGGCGGGGACGACAAAAAGCTCGCTGCGCGGCGTGACGACCTTCAGCGCGCCCCTGCCGGTGTCGAGCTCGATTTCGCCGGTGTCGCTCTTAAAATGCGTGGCGCCGGCGTTGATGGAGCCGGCGGGCAGGATGCCGTCGCGCAAGAGCGCGGCGTGCAGCTTGCCGTTGGCCGGATAGGCGCCGGCGGGAACGACGTCCGGCGGGGGAATGTTTTCACCCTCGCCGAAGACGACAGCGGTGATGCCGAGGGTCTTGTCCGCGCGGGCGCGGGCAAGCACGGCCGCGGGTTCGCCGGTGAAGGCGCCTATCCGGGAGACGAGGCCGAGGGACGAAAACGCATCAGGGTAGCGCAGCCATTGGTCGCTGAAGGCGCTCCCGGCGCGCGCGGCCCACGCGATGGCGTTGCGCGCGGGGGCGATGTCGGCGCGCAGGAAAAGCAGGGCGCCGAGCCGGTCGCCAATGTTGCCGATGGGGTCGTTGGCGAGGGCGAAATAGTTGTCCATCGCCCCGTCGAGGGCGGACTCGCGATCCTTGGCGTATTGGAAATTGCAGAGCGCGTCCCAGTCCTGGAGGCCGGCATAGGCGGGCATGAGCACGGCGCCCTCGTGGCGGTGGCGGTTGGGGCGGCAGAAGTTGAACTCGGTCACGGTGAAGGGTCGCCCGAAGGCGCGCGTGGCGAAAAGTTTTCGCGGCACGGAGACCTGGCCGGCGGTGGCCTTGCCTTGGTGAAACGCGAAGGGCGCCGTCCAGTCTTTTTCAGGAAATTTTGGATGGTCCCAGTAGGCGTGGTTGTCCACGTAGTCGTAGCGCTCGCGCAGGAACGCTTGGCTTTCCGTGCCCTGATCGTTGGAGCCGGAGAGGAGTGCTTTCACGCCGAGCCCGCGCAGGAAGGCGAAAATGCGGGCGTCGGAGCGGATTTCACATTCGATGACAAACCGGTTCCACGCGGGCGCGGCGCGGTTGCCGGCATCCGCCGCGGGGCCGGCCCCGGTTTCGACAAACGCCTTTTTGTAGAGGGCGAGCACCTCGGGGTCGCTGATGCGGTTGAAAAGCTGGTCCTCGTTCAGCGGACAGATGGCGATGAGCGCGGGGTCCTCCGCCCACGTGAGGCCGGTGTGGGGGTTTTTGTGCGTGAGGAGGTTTTTCGCGTAGCGCTCCCACGATTGGCGGGCGGCCTCCGAGATGGGCAGCAGGCCCTTGAAAATCGCGTGCCCCACGTGCTTGTGCGTGACGCCGAAGGCGTCGCGCTCCGCGTCGCTGAAGGGGCGGTGGCTGAAGAGGTCGATGGTGACATAAACGCCGCGCTTTTTCATCGCGGCAAAAAGGCAGTCGAGCTGGTCGAGTTTTTCCGGGTCGAGTTCCCAGGAGTTGCCACCGGGGCGCACCAAGTCGCGGTCGAAATGGTGAAAGCGCACGAGGTTGTAACCGGAGCGCACGAAACGGTCGGCGACGCGGCCGGCCTCGGCTTTTGAAAAATAGTTGGCCGTAAACGTGAGGTTCGGCCCCCAGAAACGGGCGCGCACGCCGGGGCGGTTCTCGAACTCGAAATGCCCCGCCTGCGTGGCGCGCAGCGCGCCGTGTTTGCCGGCGGGAGCATCGAGGTTCGCCGAATAATCAAACACGCCGCCGGGCGCTATCTCCACCGAGTGCGCGTAGGGCGCCCAGTCGGGGCCGGGCTTGTGGACGTATTTCTCAGCGGCGGCGGGCGCGGCGGCGGCGAGCGCGGCGGCGGCGAGCGCGGGCGCGAGGGCGGACAAGCCGGCGCGGAGCGCGCGCGGAGTTGGGCGGGGGAGGGTGGCGGTCATGGTTCGGGCGGTCATGTTATGATCTGATGTTACGCGGAAGCGTCTGGTTTCTTTCTCTTTCCTCTTTCGTCAAGAGGGGGAAGGGGATGGGAGAAATGGGAGAAATGGGAGGGATGGGAGAGAAAGATAAAGATAAAGAGGAAAGAGAACGGACGCTTTCGCGTAACATCAGCTATGATTGTTTATTTTCGGATGTGAATTGAGGGCGCGCGTTCAACGGGCGAGTTCGTAGGCGAGTTGCGTGCCGGCGGCGGTGATGGTGGCGAGGCGGAGGGTGAGCTGGCCGCCGGCGCCGGTGGCCAGCGGGATTTCGCGGGTGCGCGCGCCGGTGGCGTCCACCGCCCAGGCTTTCCATTCGCCGGCGGCGGCGGCGGCGGGCAGGCGGAGCGTGAGGCCGGCCTCGCCGCGGCGGACGAGGTGCGGTCCCCCGCCCCATTCGTGGAGGAGCTTGCGGTCGGGCGCGCCAAAGGTCGCTCCCTGCGGAATCGCGTCGGTGAGGTGCGTGACGAGGATGCGGCGCGATTCGGCAAGCGGCCTGCCGTCGAGCGAGACGACGTTGATGGCGGCGTCGGCGGTGTTGCCGGTGATGGAGACGATGGCGCCGGTGATATCGGAACGGGCGGGGACGACGAAAAGCTCGCTGCGCGGCGTGACGACCTTCACGGAACCATCGTTGGCGCGGAGTTCGATTTCGCCGGTGTCGCTCTTGAAATGCGTGGCGCCGGCGTTGATGGAACCGGCGGGCAGCACACCGTCACGCTGGAGCGAGGTGTGAAGCGTGTCGCCGGCGAGGTAGGTTTTGTCCGGAAGCGGGTCGGGGTTTTGAAAACGTCCGCCGGCGCCGAGCACGGCGGCGGCGATGGCGTGCGCCTTGTCCGCTCGGGCGAGCACGGCGGCGGGCTGGCCGGTGAGCGAGCCAAGGCGCGTGACGAGCCCGAGCCGCGCAAACGTGTCGGGATAACGCAGCCACTGGTCGCTGAACGCCTCCTCGGGTCGCGCCGCCCAGACGAGCGCGCCGCGCGCGGGGGCGATGTAGGCGCGGAGGAAGAGGAGCGCGCCCACGCGGTCGGCGATGATGCCGACGGGGTCGTTGGCGAGGGCGAAATAGTTGTCCATCGCGCCGTCGAGGGCGGACTCGCGATCCTTGGCGTATTGGAAATTATACAGCGCGTCCCAGTCCTGCAATCCGGCGTAGGCGGGCATCAGCACGGCGCCCTCGGCGCGGTGTTGGTTGGGCCGGCAGAAATTGAATTCGGTGACGGTGAAGGGCCGCCCGAAAATGCGCGTGGCGAAAAGTTTTCCCGGCACGCCGTCGCCGGCGCCGGCGCCGCCGGAGCTGGCTTTTTGCTGGTGAAACGCAAACGGCGGCTGCCACGGACGCCCCGGAAATTTCGGGTGGTCCCAGTAGGCATGGTTGTCCACGTAATCGTAGTGCTCGCGCAGGAAGCTCTCGCTTTGCGTCCGCTCGGAATTCGAGCCGGTGAGCAGCGCCTTCACGCCGAGCGAGCGCAGGAAGGCGAAGATGCGGGCGTTCGAGCGGATTTGTTTTTCGATGACAAACCGGTTCCACGCGGGCGAACTCCTCATGCCGGCCTCCTTCTCCGTGCCGGCGCCGGAGCCGACGAAGGCTTTTTTATACAACGCCAGCACGCCGGGATTGCTGATGCGGTTGAAAACCTGGTCCTCGTTGACCGGGCAGATGCCGATGAGCGCGGGGTCCTCCGCCCACGTGAGGCCGGTGTATGGGTTTTTGTGCGTGAGGAGATTTTTCGCGTAACGCGCCCACGACGTGTAAGCGGCCTCGGAGACGGGCACGAGGCCCTTGTAGCTGTCGGCGGTGAGCCGGCCGCCTGAAAAGCCAAACGCGGCGAGTTCCGCGTCGCTGAACGCGCGGCTGCTGAAGAGGTCGATATTGATATAAACACCGCGCTTTTTCATCGCGGCGAAGAGGTGGTCGAGCTGGTCGAGTTTTTTCGGATCAAGCTCCCAGGAGCTGCCGCCCTTGCGCACGAGATCGCGGTCAAAATGGTGAAAGCGCACGGTGTTGTAACCGGAGCGCGCGAAACGTCCGGCAATGCGGCCGGCCTCGGCTTTTGAAAAATAATTGGCGGCAAACGTGAGGTTCGGCCCCCAGAAACGGGCGCGCACGCCGGGGCGGTTCTCGAACTCAAAATGCCCCGCGGGCGTGGCGCGCAGCGCGCCGTGTTTGCCGGCGGGCGCATCGAGGTTCGCCGAATAATCAAACACGCCGCCGGGCGCGATCTCCACCGAGTGCGCATACGGCGCCCAGTCGGGACCGGGC